>BJHK01000011.1 GCA_014192425.1 Planctomycetia bacterium
CACGGTCCGGTCGTAGCCCAGCAGGCGGGCGAAGAGGTGGCCGACCACGAAGCCGATCCCGTGCACGGCGACGACCGCGGCCAGGAGCCGCGGGCCGCTCGAGCGGATCGCGGCCGCGTTCTGCCCGCTGATGCTCGCGCAGACCAGCGCGATCACGACCACGCTCACCAGCGGTGCCACCGGCGCCGCCAGGCGGACGGCGGCGGGCAGCCAGCGGTTGATCGCCACGCCGGCCGCCACGGGCAGCACGACCACCTGAAGCGTGGACAGGAACAGCCCCAGCGCGTCCACCTCCACGAGCCGGCCCGCGAGCAGCTTGGTGAGCAGCGGCGTGAGCACGACGGCCCCGAGCGTGGTGCAGGCGGTCATCAGCACGGAGAGCGCGACGTCGCCCCGCGCCATGGCGGTGACGACGTTCGACGCCGTGCCGCCCGGGCAGCAGGCGACGAGGATCAGCCCCACGGCCAGCGGCGGTTCGAGGGCGAACGTCGAGGCCACGGACCAGCCGGCCGCGGGCATGATGAGGAACTGGCCGACGAACCCCGCGGCGACCGTGCCGGGCCGGGTGGCGACGCGGGCGAAGTCGTCGAGCGAGAGCGTGATCCCCATGCCGAGCATGATCACGCCGAGGCCGACGACGATCGCGTCCCCCCGAAACCAGGTGAAGCACGCCGGCCAAACGAGTGCTGTGCTGCAGGCCGCGAGCACCCAGACGGGGAACAGGTTGGCGACGAATTCGAGGCCGCGACGCATGCCGTTCCTCGGCCCGGACGGATCAGCGCGACGTGCGGCCGAACGGGCATCCCGGGGGAAGCAGGTTCGTCAGCCGGCCTGGATTCCCGCGGATGGTCAGGCTGTCGCGGCCCGCGTCCGGCTCGACCACGAGTTCGGCCGTGCAGCCCTCGTCACGGCCGCGGCCGACGACGTGGATCTCCCAGCCGTCGCCGGACCGCGTCCAGATGCCCTCGGCGAACCGGCCGTCGGCCCCGAAGAACCACGAGCGGACGGCCCGGCTGTCTGGGTCCCAACCGATGACCTCCATGACCTCGCGCGGCTTCTGCGGCCCGGCGGGCAGGAGGCCTGGAATCCGTTGGTCGCCGTCGGCGGGCCGCAGTTCCGGCCCGCGATCGACCGCGACGGTGTGGGTGCGGACAAGGTACGAGCCGTCGCCTGCCCAGTCGCACAGCGTGCTCGCCGTCACCCCCTGCCCCTCGTCCTCCCAGGAGCCGACGAGCCAGGCGAGGTGGTCGAGGTGATGCCGCGCCGTCTCCTCCAGCGCGGGCACCTTCCGGGCCGACTCGCGGACGTGCTCCAGCAGCCAGCGACCGTCGCGCTTGACCACCACGGCGGAGAACGTGCTGCCGGCCGGGGGGCTTGCGGCGAACGAGATCGTCGTCACCCCGTCGATCATCGCCACGTCGTCCGTCACGGGGCGGATCGCCGTGACGTCGAGGTCGATCACGGCCTCGTCATCGGCATGGAACAGGGCGGCGAACACCTGGCGCACGGACTCCCGTCCCGACGCGGTGACCACGCCCGCGTCGAGATCGTGATTCTCTCCCGTCGGACTCCAGTGGGAGGCGAGCGCCGCGGCGTCGTGCCGATTGAAGGCCCGGAGGTAGTCCCGCATCATGCCGCGGATCTCGCCGGCCGACGGGTGCTGGGCCGCCTGCCGCGTGGCCGGTGAACTGCCGTTGCCCGGCCGCGCTGCGGCCGCCGGCTGCGCGAGGAGCGGCATGGCGGGCGGCGTCGCGCCGGATGCATGGCGGACGTCGGCCTGGCGAACGTCGGCGTCTGCGAGACGGAATGCCCTCGGCCGGCTGGTCACGTCGGGTGGCCGGGAGACCCGGCTGGCCCGGGCCGCTTCGGCAGCCGGGGTGCCGCGACTGGCATCGTCGCGCCGGACCGTCGCCGAGGAGCAACCGGCGAGCAGACATGCCGCTGTGGCGATGAAGAACGGGGCTCGGATGGTGCGAATGGTCATGGACGACGCTCCGTGTCGTGACCGAGGGGGGAAATGCCCTGCCCCGGGAACCCGGATCCTAGCCGCTCCTGCCTCTCGCGCACAGGGTCGCTGGCGCCGCTGGCAGCGCCCGGAACGCGGCTCGCGTTTGCCCGACGGGACGGTAAGGTGGTCAGTGGGAGTGGTTCCGTCGCGGGATCGCGCCCGGACACCGGAAGCGAGGGAGCGGGTCATGTCAACCAACGGACCAACGGCAGCACACGACGATCAATCCCACGGGGCCGAGACGGAAAAGTCTTCGGCCGGTGGTCCAGCCGGGGAGGAGAGCACCGCGTCGGCGATCTGGGTGCCTCTCATCGCGCTCGGCCTGCTCGGGGTCGCGATCTGGTTCGGCTCCACGCCGCTGACCGGTCCGGTGGTCGAGCCGGTGGTGCCGCCGCGGCCCGCGCCGGCGGCGGCCGTCGTCGATCCGCTGCCGAGCTGGAACGACGGCCCGGCGAAGAAGGCGATCCTCGACTTCGTCGCGGCCGTGACCCGCGAGGGGAGCGACACGTTCGTGCCCCCGGCCGAGCGGGTTGCCGTCTTCGATCACGACGGCACGCTGATCTGCGAGAAGCCGCTCGCCCACGGGATGTTCCTCGTCGATCGCATCCGTGCCCTCGCCGAGCGGCGGCCGGAGATCGCGGACGAGGAACCGTATGCAACGCTCCTCACCGGGGACTACGACCTCGTGCGCCGGCTGGGGCGACAGCAACTTGTCGAGCTGACCTTCGCCACGCTTGCCGGCGAGTCGCCGGAGCGGATCGAGGCGGATGCCATGGAGTTCATCCGCACCGCCCGCCATCCGTTGTTCGGCGTCCCGCTCGGGGAGACCTGCTACCAGCCGATGCGCGAGCTGATCCGGCTGCTCGAGGCGCGCGGGTTCGCGGTCTGGATCTGCTCGGGGAGCGGGCTGAACTTCCTCCGCCCGGCGTCCGCGGAATGGCACGGCATCGTCCCGGAGCGGGTGATTGCCTCCCGGCCGGCCACCAGCCTCCGGGAAGCGGCCGCCTCGGTCGGGGGTTCGGCCGGCGGCTCGGTCGAGGGGCAGGGGAGGGACCTGGAACTGGTCGTGCTCCCCGAACTGCGTGTGTTCAACGACCGGGCACAAAAACCGGTCAGCATCGCGGAGCAGATCGGCAGGCGGCCGATCCTCGCGGCTGGCAACGTCGGCACCGGGGGGGACATCGAGATGCTCCGCTGGTCGCAGGGGGGCCCGCGCCCGGGCCTGCAACTGCTCGTCCTCCACGACGACGACGACCGTGAGATGGCCTACGGCGAGCCGCGGAGTGAGTCGCTGGAGGCGGCCGCGCGGCACGGCTGGCAGGTCGTCCGCATGAAGACCGACTGGAATCGCGTCTTCCCCCTGCCGCTCGCCAAGACGCTGGCCAAGACGCTGGCCAAGACGCTGGCCAAGACGGGCCCGACGGCGCCGCAGCAGGCCGTCGTCCCCTCCCCCCCGCCGGTCGCGCCGACCGCTGCCGCGCCGGCGCCGGCCCCGATGGCCGTCGAGGCCGCCCCGCCGACCCGCTGGGAGGAGGAACTGGCGGCGCTCACGGAGCGGGACCGGGCGGCCGCTCCGCGGACGGGGGGCATCTGCCTGCTCGGCTCGTCGAACATCAGCACGTGGCAGACGTTGGCCGAGGATTTTCCCGGGCTCGACGTCGTCAACCGGGGCGTGCCCGGCTGTCGGCTGAGCGAACTCGCCGACCATCTCGGGCCGTTGCTCGAGCCGGTCCGGCCGCGGCTGGTCGTCGTCGCCGCGGGGACGAACGACGTTGCCGATGGCCGGACTGCGGAGGAGGTGCAAGCGGCGTTCGCCCGGGTCGTCGAGGAGATCGGCCGCATCACGCCGGGGGCGCGGATCGTCTACCTGGGAATTTCCCCCACGCTGAAACGCTGGGAGCAATGGCCGCGGCAGCAGGAGGCGAATGCCGCGATCCTGGCCTGGATCGACCGCAAGGCGACGCCCGATCCGGCGGCCGGTCCTGCCCGGGACATCGTCTACCTCGACGCGGCAGCCGCCTTCCTCGGCGCCGACGGCCGGCCGGCCCCGGAGTGCTTCCTTGCCGACGGTCAGCATCCGAGCACGATCGGCAACGCCCGCCGCGCGGCGGTGATGCGGCCGGTGTTGGCGGACAGGCCGCAGAGGTGAGCGACGGGCGGAGCAATCTCGGAGGGACCTGCGATGGCCGACGCGGCGGAGACGGGTACGACAGGGCTCGACGGCTGGATCGGCCGCGTCGCCGGGGGCGAGTGGCTGACGTTCCTGCCGGCCACGCTGCGTGAGCCGGCCGCCCGCGGCCTGCTCCAGGTGGCGGCCGCGGCGGCGGTGCTCCTGCTCTTCGCCCCGCTGGCCGACTCGCGCGGCGATGCCTACATGGAGGCGACCTTCGCCCGCACGCTCGCGGCGCTCGCCGCCACCCGCGGGCTCGACAGCGCGATCTCGCTCGCCCAGAGTTCGGAGGTGAGTTTCAGTTTCGGGCCCGGGGGGAGCATCGGCATCGGCCAGGCGCTCGATCCGGTCAACGATCTCGTCGAGCAGTACGGGGCGCTGCTGCTCACGAGCACGACGGCACTCGGCGTGCAGCGTCTCGGCATGCAGATCGGGCGGACGCTCGGCTGGTGGCTGTTCGTGCCGGGGTTCGTGGCGCTCGTCGGAGCCGCCGTCTGCGCCGGCCGGTCGCGGACGTCGCTCATGGGCTGGAGCTGGCGGCTGTTCGGCGTGGCCCTGTTCGCCCGGCTCGCCCTCCCGACGGCGGGCTGGATCGATTCCTGGGTGGCCGAGCGGTTCCTGGAAACCGGCTACCAGCAGGCCGCGGCGGCCGTCAGCGCCACCACGCAGACCATCGAGCAGGTGGAGGCGAGCGACGCGAAGCGGCCCTGGTACGAGCGCTACAACCCGGTCGACGCGCTCGGCGACAAGGCCCGTCGGCTCTACGAGTCGCTGGCCGCGGTGGGAGAGTCGATCGTCAACCTCGCCATTTACTTCACGATCTCCACGATCGTGCTCCCCGTGGGGACGCTCTGGCTCCTCTCCCGGCTCGTGGGGGCCCTGTTCAGGCCGGGGTAACCGACGTTCCACCGGGGCGGGTTTCCGCCCGGCCGACCCCACATTCTGGCGGGAAAGCGTGGGCGTTTCACCAAGTGTCGCTCGGACCGGCCGGGCTGTGGTCATGCCAAACGAACGATTTTCCGCGGTTGAGGCTTGTTTTGACGGAAACGAGGGGAGGCAAAAAATCCCCCATCAGCTTTTCCCCGGCCCCTTGCATGCCGGTTTAGTCAACGTAATCTATCCATCTTATCAGGCGGCCGAGTCATTCGGTCGTCAGAAGAGAAGGGTCTCTTCGACCGACCGAACGTTCGGGCGCGTTCGAAAAAACCTGCTCGGGTTTTCTGGTTTCCGTTCCTTTTTTTCCTTGGAGGTCTGCGTGATTCGCAAAGTTCTTTCCTGCCTGATGCCGGCCTGTGCCGTCGTCGCCCTGTGCACGAGCACGTGGGCGGCTGACTGCGGTGCCTGCGACGGCGGCTGTGCCGGTGGCTGCGAGAGCGGCGCCGTCGTCAGCGGTGGTTGTGAGGGTGGTTGTGGTGGTGCCTCCGCCGGCGCGGCCTGCGGCGGTACCAAGACGGTGTATCAGCGGCAGTACGTGACCGAGATGAAGACGGTCACGTCGACTGAGTACACCACCGAGACCCGCGAGCGGACCTACACGGTCACGAAGCGGGTTCCGCGGACCGAGACGAAGACCCGCACGGTCACCGTGCAGGTTCCCGAGACTCGGACCAAGACCGTGAACTACACGGTCAACAAGAACGTGACGGAGACCAAGACGGCGGAGTACACCGTCCAGGTCCCGTACACCGAGGAGGTCGAGCAGACCTACACGGTTCACGTTCCGGTGTCCGAGGAGAAGACCGCGACCTACACGGTCATGGTTCCGAAGCAGGAAGAGAAGACCTCGACCTACTCGGTCCAGGTTCCCTACACCGAGGAGGTCGAGCAGACCTACACGGTGATGGTGCCCGTGTCGGAGGAGAAGTCCGCGTCCTACACGGTCCAGGTCCCGTACACCGAAGAGGTCGAGCAGACCTACACGGTGAACGTCCCGGTCCAGGAACAGAAGACCGCCACCTACACGGTGATGGTGCCCTACACCGAGGAGAAGGTTTCGACCTACACGGTGAAGGTTCCCTACACCGAGCAGGTCGAGCAGACCTACACGGTGAACGTTCCCTACACCGAGCAGGTGACCCACACCCACAAGGTGCAGAAGCGGGTCCCGGTCCAGGGCACGAAGACGGTGCAGGTCCGTGGCGGTCACTGGGAGACGCAGCAGGTCGAGGTCGGTGGCGGCGTCGACGCCAACGGCTGCCCCTGCCCGTCGAAGACCTGCTGCAAGCGGGTCTGGGTTCCCACGTGTGAGACCAAGGAAGTCCCCGTCACCACCTACGAGTGCGTGACCGAGGAGGTTCCCCACACGGTGAACGTGACCAAGTGCCGTCCGGAGCAGCGGAGCCGGATGGTCAGCGTGTCCAAGTGCCGTGACGAGGAGCGCACCCGGACCTACACGGTCACGAAGTGCCGCCCCGAGGAGCGGACCCGGTCCTACACGGTCACCAAGTACGTGCCGGAGACGAAGAGCCGCAAGGTCTCCGTCACCAAGTACCGTGCCGAGGAGAAGACTCGGACGTACACGGTCACCAAGCACGTGCCGGAGACGAAGAGCCGCAAGGTCTCCGTCACCAAGTACCGTGCCGAGGAGCGGACCCGCAACTACACCGTCACGACCTGCGTGCCGGAGCAGCGGACCCGGACCTACACGGTCACCAAGCACGTTCCGGAGCAGAAGAGCCGGAAGGTGAGCGTCACCAAGTACAAGGCCGAGACCAAGACTCGGGAGTACCAGGTGACCAAGTGCGTGCCCGAGACGATGACCAAGGAGGTCTCGTACACGGTCATGGTCCCGCAGCAGAAGGAAGAGTCGTTCACCGTGACGGTGTATGACTCCGTCCCCGAGACGAAGACCGAGAGCTACTCGGTCCGCGTCCCCCACACGGTGACGAAGGAAGTGCCGGTGCAGAAGTGCGTCACGGTCGCCGTCGAGGTGGCTGCTGACGGCTGCGGTGCCGGTGCCGACGGTGCCGGCGCTGCCGGCGGCGAAGGTGCCTGCGGCGGCTGCGGCGACGCGGGTGCCGGTGGTGCTGCCGCCGGTGACTGCGGTGGCAAGGCGAAGGGCTGCCGTCGTGGCTGCCGTCGCTGCAAGTAAGCACGCGGAAGGCGTCACGCGCTGAGGAAATAAGGGGGGGCCGGACGACCGATCGTCCGGCCCCCCCGCTCTTTTCCGCCGGCGGGGCTGGTGCCCGGCGGCGGCGTCTGCTGAAATACCGCCGGTTCGAACGCACCGGAGGCGGAAAGCATGCGGACAGGGAAGATCGCGGCGGCTGCATGGCCCGAGACATCACCCCCGGCCGCCGGGGCCGAGCCGGGGGGCTGGATCCGCGACGCCCGGCATGCGATTCGGGACGCGGACGCCGATTTCTTCCGCGTCGCGCCGTGGCGGTACTGGACCGACTTCCTCGTCAGCATCACGGCCGCCTACCTGGCGACGTCGGTCTACCTGACGGCCGCGGCCTGGTCGTGGCAGCAGGCGATCGCCTTTCCGATCGCGGCCTTCTGGCTCTACCGCCTCGGATCGCTGATCCACGAGGTCTGCCACCTGGGTCACGAGGAGCTTCCCGGGTTCAAGCTGGCCTGGAACGCGCTGGCGGGCGTCATGCTGCTGACACCGAGCCCGTTCTTCACCCGGCATCACCGTGACCACCACAGTCAGCGGTTCTACGGCACGGCCGAGGATCCGGAGTACGTGGCCAACGTCCTCGAAGGGGGCAACGCGGCGAGCCTGGCCGGCTACCTGCTGTACGTCGTCGCCTTTCCGCTCCTCGTCTTCCTGCGGTTCCTGCTCGTGCCGCTGACGTTCCTGCATCCGCGGCTGCGCGAGTGGACGCTGCGCAAGGCGTCGGCGCTGACGTTCAACCGCCGCTACGAGCGCCGGCTCACGGCCGCCGACCGGCGGGCGATCCTGGCCGTCGAGATCCCCTGCTTCCTGCGAGCCGCCCTGATCCCGACGCTCGTGATCCTCGGCGTCAACGAGTGGACGCGGATCCCGCAGCTCTACCTGCTGGCCCTGGCGACGGTGGCCATGAACCAGCTGCGGCAGCTGGCCGACCACCACTTCGCCGGCGACGGCAGCCGCGTGGGGCTCGAAGCCCACATCGCCGACTCATGCAACTTCACCGGCAACGACCCGCTGACGCTCTTGTTCTTTCCGTTCTCGATCCGCTACCACGCCCTGCACCACCTGTTTCCGTCGATGCCTTACCACAACCTGCAGGCCGCCCACGAGCACCTCGTGGCCAGCCTGCCCGGTGATTCCCCTTACCTGGCGCTCGACAGGCCGGGCTGGTGGAGCGTCGCCCGGCGGACGCTGTTCGGGGGGACGGTAGCGGGTTCACGAGCCGCCTAGCGACGGCGCCGGCGAGCCGGCGATGGACCGCGGCCGGGTGCGGCCTAGCGGTTCTTGAGCAGGTCGCGGATTTCCGTCAGCAGCAGTTCCTGCTTCGGCGGCTCCGGCGGGGCGGCGGTCTCCGCCGCCTTCGACTTCATCAGCCAGCCGAGGAACTTGACGATGAAGAAGAACAGGGCCGCGGCGAGGATCACGAAGCTGACGACGTCGCCGAGGAACTTGCCGTACGGGATGTCCTTTCCCGCGATCGTCAGGATCCATTTCTCGTAGCCCTTGTTGCCGGGCAGGATGACCGCCACCAGCGGCATGATGACGTTGTCGACCATGCTGGAGACGATCTTGCCGAAGGCACCGCCGATGATCACGCCCACGGCGAGGTCGATCACGTTGCCCTTGAAGGCGAAGTTCTTGAACTCCTCGAACAGCGAAAAAACCTGCTTCTCGGGGGCGGCCATCGTTTGTCTCCGGCGTCGTTGTGAGGGCGATCACCGGCGGCGATCGCGGGGCATCGAGTGGGTGGCGAGCGTACCGCCGCCGACCGGCGGGCTGCAAGGGGCCGGCCCCGATGCACGAGGCAGCGCCGCGGCGAACGCTTGCACCGGTCACCGAAATATGGATGCTTGACGGGACAGGTCCCGAGCACATTTTCCGAGGCAGGGGAGACGAGACATGACGGCGCGGTTCGGTGGAGCACGGCACGGCGCGGCGATCCGGCCCATGATCAATCGGTGTGGGGACGATCGGCGTGGGCCTGTGGTGGCCGGGGCCGCAGCCTTGGTCGCCTGTCTGACGCTGACGGCGACGGCCTGGGCCCAGCAGCAAGTGCAGGTGCAGGGCCAGGTGCAGGTGCAGGGCCAGGTGCAGCAGGCTCGGCCAGCGCAGGCCGAGGCTGCCGGGCGTCAGATCGAGGGCATTATTCAGGCCGAGGCTGCCGCGACCGTCAAGGCCTTCAACGCCGGAGATGCCGCTGCGATCGCCGGGATGTACCTCGAGGCGGGCGAACTCGTCGACGAGGATGGCAACGTGTTCGCCGGGCGGGCTGCGGTCAAGGACCTGTTCACGAAGTTCTTCGAGAAGTTTCCCAAGGCCGCGCTCGACATGGAGGTGACTGCCGCCCGGTCGATCGGCGACGCCGTCGTGGTCGAGGAGGGTGTCCGGCGGATCACGGCTGTCGCCGACGCCGCCGTCGCCCAGATGCGTTACGTCGCCGTGCGCGTCAAGCAGGCCGATCGCTGGCCGATCGCGTCGTACCGCGAGTTCGCCGACGACCCGACGCCGACGCCGCGGGAAATGCTGGCCGCCCTCGACTGGATGGTGGGCGACTGGGTGGACGAAAGCCCCGAGGGGCGGACGGCGATCTCCTACCGCTGGAGCGAGGACGGAAATTTCCTGCTTGGTGAGTTCAACGTCGCCATCGGCGGCAAGCCGGGCGGCAAGAGCGTCCAGCGGATCGGCTGGGATGCGGTCAAGGGGGAACTGCGGTCCTGGACGTTCGACTCCGATGGCGGCTTCAGCGAGGGGGAGTGGGGCGCCGGCGAGAACGGCTGGATCGTGAAGTCGGAGGCGACGATGCCCGACGGCAGCAGCGGCTCGGCCACCGTGATGATCGCGCAGCAGGATGCCGACCACTTCGTGATCGAAAGCACCGATCGGGTGATCGCGGGGGCGGCGGAGCCGGATTTCCGGGTCGTCGTGGCCCGCAAGCCTCCCGCGCCCGGGGCTGCGGAAGGCGGAGCCAAGCCCGTCGAGGGCCGCTGAGCCGGCCGGACGGGTTGCCGTGACATCGAACGTGAGCGGACGATTTCTTCGGAGTGCGAAAGGATGGCGATGAACATGCGTGCGATGTTCGCTGGATTGCGGTCGCTGGCCGTGGGCGTGGCGGTTGTCGGCACGGTGTTCGGCTCCGTGGCCAACGCCCGTCCGTCGGTGGGGCGGGCCGGGGGTGGCGGCGGCCGCGGGGCGGCGCACGCCCGGCCCCACGCGCCGGCGGCACGCCCGCAAATGCCCGCGGCGCGGCCCCGCATGCCGGCGGGGCGGCCGCAGGCCTCGGTCGCGCGTCCGCAGATGCCGGCCGCGCGGCCCCAGGTGCAAAACTTCCAACGGCCGAGCATGGGGGCTGCGCAGCGTCCCAACATGGCCCGACCCGCGCTGCCGAATGCGGGAGCGGTGCAGCGGCCCGCTCCCCCCGCCGCCGCGGTGCGTCCCGGTCTTGGGGGCGTGCGGCCAGGTGGCGGTGGTGTCGGTCCTGGCATGGCCAGCCGGCCTGGCAGTGGCTTCGCGACGCGGCCGGCGCCGATGCCCGCACCCGCTCCTGGTGGTGTCGCCGGTCCCATGACGCGGCCCGCCGGCCCGATGACGCGGCCCGCCGGTCCCGTGACGCGCCCCGGACTCGGCGCCGTCAACCGGCCGGCGTTTCCACAGGGGGGCGTCGGCGGTCCCGGTCTGAATCGGCCAGCGCCCGCGCCTGGCAACCTCGCCGGCGGCAACCGTCCCGGCGCTGGTGGCGACCGGCCTGGGCTCGGTGGCGACCGGCCTGGGCTCGGTGGCGACCGGCCTGGGCTCGGTGGCGACCG
The DNA here is from genome assembly GCA_014192425.1 of Planctomycetia bacterium. NCBI lineage: Bacteria > Pseudomonadati > Planctomycetota > Planctomycetia > Planctomycetia bacterium. The sequence goes on from BJHK01000011.1 coordinate 11,100, forward strand.
GCCTGGACAGGGGGGAAATCGGCCAGGAATCGGTGGGAATCGGCCGACGACCTTGCCCGGAACACTCGGCCCGGGTGACCGGCCAGGACTCGGCGCGAATCGGCCGACGACTTTGCCGGGAACACTCGGCCCTGGTGACCGGCCAGGGATCGGCGGCAATCGGCCGACAACGCTGCCCGGCGACCTCGGGACCGTCAACCGTCCGGGCCAGGGGGGCAACCGGCCCGGGATCGGCGGCGATCGGCCGGGTCTGGGCGGGAATCGCCCCGGGATCGGTGGCGACAGGCCGGGTCTGGGCGGGAATCGCCCCGGGATCGGCGGCAATCGCCCGACGACGCTGCCCGGAGACCTCGGTGCCTTCAATCGACCCGGCGGCGGCAACCGCCCCGGATGGGAGGGCAACAGACCGGGCATCGGCGGCAACCGTCCCGGAGCCGGTTGGAACCGTCCCGGTAACGGCAACACGTTCTGGAACAGCGGCAACTGGAACGGCAACAACTTCAACAACTTCAACAACAACAACTTCAACAACGTCAACGTGGGCGGAGGCTGGGGCTACCCGGGCTGGAACGGTGGCTGGGCCAACAACTGGAACAACGGCTATGTCAACCCGCACTACGGCGGCTGGTACAACAGCTGTTGGACCGGCAATTGGTGGGCGCCCGTCGCCGTCGGCGCCGCCACCTGGGGCGCGCTCTCGTTGGCCAGCAACGCCTGGGGGATCGGCTACGGCACGCCCTACGTGAACCCGTATTACTCCGCCGTGCCGGCGACCGTGGTCGCCGCCTCACCCTACGACTATTCGCAGCCGATCGTCGTCGAGAGTTACGCGCCTGCCGCTGCCGCCACCGTGACCGCGGTGCCCGATGCGGGCCAGCCGGTGATCCAGCCCCCGGCCAGGGACGAGGTCAACGCCGCGGTCGATGACGGCCTGGCGCGGTTCAAGGAGGGTGATTACGCCGGCGCCCTGGCGGCCTTCGACACGGGCGTGAAGCGGGCCCCGGGCGACACCGTGATCCATGAACTGCGGGCCCTGGCCCTGTTCGCGCTGGGCCGCTACGCCGAAGCCGCTGCCGCCGTCAACGTGGTGCTCGCCTCGGCGCCGGGCATGGACTGGACGACGGTCAGCAATGTCTATGAGTCGGTCGACGCCTACACGGCACAACTCCGCAAGCTGGAGGCCGCCTGCCGCGCCAATCCCGACGACGCCGCGGCGCATTTCGTTCTCGCCTACCACTACCTTGTCGCCGGGCATGGCGAGGCGGCCCGCAAGCCGCTGGAAGTCGTGGTCGCCAAGCAGCCCAGGGACGAGGTGGCGAAGCGGCTGCTCGCCTCGCTCCAGCCGCCACCGGCCGAGGCCGAGCCGAAGCCCGCGGCCGACGCCGGCGAGTCCGCGCCGGCAGCGGCCCCCGAGACCGATCTCGTGGGGACGTGGAAGGCGACCTCGGGCAAGGACACGATCGTGCTCTCGATCGGCGCCGACTCGACGTTCACCTGGAAGGCGACCCCGGACGGCAGGCCGGCGCTGGAGCTGTCGGGCACGATCGAGACCGCCGCCGACGCCATCGCGCTGGTCACGGAGAAGGCCGGCACGATGGCTGGCAAGGTCACGGCCAAGGGGCCCGACGCGTTCGAGTTTTCTCCCGCCGGGGCGCCGGCCGATGCCAAGCCGCTCAGCTTCGAGCGGCAGAAGCAGCCCTGATCGCCGCTTGCGGCGGTGCTGCTGGCGGGGCAGCGCGGTGCAGGGTAGTCTGCTCCGGTCGGCGAGGCCGTGGGGGTCCGCCATCGGCAGCCGAACCGGAGGGTGAGATGGAACAGTTTCGCAGGATCCTGACAGGCAAGAAGGGGAACGTCCACATCGTCGCCTTCAAGGACAAGAAGATTCTCGACGACACGGTCCTCGACGAGATCCGCACCGACGTCACCACGCTCCTCGGAAAAGCCTCTGGTCCGGACGTCCTCCTCGATTTCGGCAACGTCGAGTTCATGTCGAGCGCCATGCTCGGCCTGCTCGGCCAGCTGCACCGCAAGATCTCCGGCGCCCAGGGGCGGCTGAAGATGTGCTCCATCCGGCCGGAGATCTTCCAGGTCTTCAAGCTCACCAGCCTCGACAAGCTGTTCAGCATCCACAAGGATGCCGAAGCCGCCCTCGCCACGTTCACCTGAGGAAGGGTGCCGCGTGGACGAGAACCGCTCCGCACCGGCCGGCCGCGGCGTGCACGTGGTCATCGCCGAGGACAGCCGGATCCAGGCCCGGATGCTCCAGCGCCGGCTGATCGAGGCCGGCCACGAGGTCCGCTGGGGCGAGACCGGCGCCGACGCCCTGGCGCTCGTCCGCGAGCGGCGGCCCGACATCATCATCTCCGACATCGAGATGCCGGTGATGACGGGCTACGAGTTCTGCAAGGCGGTGAAGACCGATCCCGCCCTGCGCACCATCCCCTTCATTCTCCTCTCCACGCTCTCCGACCCGATCGACATCATCCGCGGGCTCGACGCCGGGGCCGACAACTACGTCACCAAGCCCTACGAGCCGGACTATCTCCTCTCGCGCATGGAGTCGCTCCTCGCGACACCCCTCACGGAGGCGGCGGCCGAGGCCGAGGGGACGCTCGAGGTGTCGCTCGCCGGGCAGACGTTTCGCGTCAAGGCCGGCCGGCAGCAGGTCCTCAACCTCCTCGTCTCGACGTTCGAGAACGCCGTCACCAAGAACCAGGAACTCGTCGTCGCCAATCAGGAGTTGTCGGTCGCCCGCGACAGCCTGCAAAAGACGAACGAGGAATTGACCGAGCGCAACGACGAGATCTCGCGGATCAACGCCCGCATGGTCCGCGACCTGAAGGCGGCGGTCAAGGTGCAGCGGTCGCTGTTGCCCGCGGCCGACGTGGCGATTCCACCGGCCGACGTCGCCTGGCGGTACATTCCCTGCGAGGGGCTGGCCGGCGACTTTCTCAACGTCTTCCCGCTCGACGCCGAGCATGCCGGCCTGTTCGTCGTCGACGTCAGCGGCCACGGTGTCCCGTCGTCGCTGATGGCCGTGACCGTCGGCCGCTTCCTGACGCCGAAGATCTCCGACTCGTCGCTCCTCGTCCGGCAGGGAGCGGACGGCCGGGTCGTGGTCACGGCGCCGGCCGACGTGGCGACACAGCTCAACCACCTGTTCCAGGCCGACGAGTTCTCCGGCCTGTACTTCACGCTCCTGTACGGCGTGCTCCACCTGCCGACGGGCCGGCTCGACTACGTCTGCGGCGGTCATCCGGCCCTGCTGCGGCTGCCGGCCGGGGGCGGGGAGCCGGAGTTTCACGGTGCCGAGGGCTTTCCGATCGCGTTCGTCCCGGAGGTGGGGTATCGGCAGCAGTCGCTGCAGCTCGCACCGGGCGATCGCATCTACCTGTATTCCGACGGCGTGCCGGAGGCGATGGACGGCCGCCAGGAGCCCTACGGCGAGCGGGCGCTTTCCGACTGCATCAGCGGCTCGCGCGGCAAGCCGCTCGAGGCCAGCGTGGCCGGGCTGCTGGCGGAGGTGGAGGCATGGTGCGCGCCCGCCGGCCCGCTCGACGACATCTCGATCCTCGGCCTCGAGTGGCGCGGCTGAGCCGGACCGTTTGTCACCCGCAGCCGCTCAGCGGAGCTTTGTTCCCGCGCCGGCGGCCTCGGCCCGGACCGCCAGCTCGGCATAGTTCCGCGACCGCTCGTCGTCCCCCTCCTCGGCGTACATCGTCGACAGGTTGCCGTAGGCGACCGACAGGGATCGCTCCTCGAGAAACTGCTTCTCGACGGCGGCGACCATCAGTTCGACGCCCCGCTGGCTGAGCGCCATGGCGTCCTCGCGGCGGTCGACCTGCCAATAGGAGATCGCCATGCTCACGTAGCACTCTCCCTGTCGGCCCGTCTCGCCATCGCGGTCGAACACATCGTTGCCCTCCCAGAGGGGCACCGTGCGATCGAACCAGGTCACGGCCGTGGCATGGTCGCCGCGCTGCAGGCTGTGCATGATCCCGATCCGGAACATCAGCTCCCCGACCTGCTTCCGTTCCGTTGCGGTGAGCTGCCGCTGCTGGCCGCCGCGCTCGAGGTAGGCGGCAGTGAGCGTGGCGTTGTCGAGCGCGTCGGTCGTGTCGCCCCGGCTCTGCGCGGCGGCAAGCGCGTCGGCGAGCCCCTGGCCGACCTCCCAGTCGAGCTGCCGCCGCCGCCACGGATCGGCGACGGAGTCCCCCATCCGGTCGCGGAGTTCCAGCAGCCGCTTCACCCACGGCAGCGGTTCGATCGACTCGGTGGAGCCGGCCGCCGCCGCGAGGGCGCCGCGGCAGAGTTGCAGTTCCAGCACCTGGCGCTCGGCCTCGGGGCCCTTGAAGTCCTTGACGAGCGCCTCCGCACGGGCGACCCATTTGGGGATCACCCGGCTCTTCTGCTGCCAGGTTCCCTTGGCGATCGCCTGTGCCGTGCCGAGGTGGGCGTCGAGCATCACCTCGCGGGCGGCCGACTGAACGGTCGGCGAGCGCTTCACGACGAGTGTCCCGGCGGTGCGAATCGCCTCCGCGAAGTGGGCGACCGCGGCCTGATGGTCCGGCTTGGCCCGGGCCAGGGCCGCCTTGCCGAGGAGCCGTTCGGCCTGCGCGGCGACGAGCGGCGTCACGTTCTCCCGCCCCTTGACCCCCTCCAGGACAGTCTGGGCCTCGTCCGGCCGGTCGAGCTCCAGCAGGACCGCGGCCCGCTTCAGCTGGGTCCAGGCGTCGGCGGGGTCGAGATTGACGGCGGTCTCGGCCAGATCGAGGGCCCGCTCCCACTTGCCCTGCTCGGTCGCCATGCCGAGCAACAGGCGGTGGGCGCGGACGTGTCGCGGATCGAGTTTGATCGCGTACTCGAGGTCGGCGCCGGCATAGGCCGAGCAGGTGTCGATGTCCCCCTCGGCACGGAGCACGAACGACTCGGGGTCGAGCGGCTCGATGAGGATCGCGTTCGCGACCCGGGTGCCCGGCTTGACGCTGAGGATCACGCCCCGTTCCGGATAGACCTCGCCGATCGAGACGCCCTGCTCGTCGAGGATCGACACGGTTCGCAGGTCGGCGATCTCCAGCTGCTTCGCCAGGTCGTCGACGGCGACCGGTTCGCCGAGCTTGACACGGATCGAGCCGACGGAGTCGCCGTCGAACGAGACCTCGACCCGCTCGAAGGGCTCGACCTTCCAGAACAGGCCGGTCGAACCATCGCCGCGGTCGAAGGCCTCACCGGCGCCCCACGACTCCACCAGCTGCGCCCGGGTCGTCTTGCCCGGCAGCGCACCGCGGAAACTGGCCGGGTCGACCGCCAGCGTGGGCATCTCGTCGGGCGTGGCGGCCACGGGCGCGTGCACCTTGGCATCGGTGGCGGGCGTGCGCTCCGTCGGAGCCGGCTTGAGCGGTTGCTGCGCGGGAGTCGCGGGCTCGGCTGTCGTCGGCTTGGGAAGCGTGGCGAGCCGGTCCGTCAGCCAGCGCTGCACCGGGCCGGTCTGCTTGCCGGCGGCCGCCGGCTTCGGCTGGCGTTGTTCGGTGGCCGGGTTTGCTGCCGCGACCGGCACCAGTTCCGCCTGCTCCCCCGGCCTGCCGGCCGCCTGAATGAGCGGGGCCGGGTCGTCGTTCTCGCCGCCACTGGCGTCGCCCGTGGGGGAGTCGGCGTATGTCTCGACCCACCCGGGGAGTCGCAGCAGCGTCCGCGGTGAGTTCCGCGGCGTGTCGGCCGCGTGCACGGCCGTGGCGATGCAGAGCGCCGGCACGAGAAGACGCACGGAGTGGCAAGTCAGGGAACGCGGCACGGACACGGGATTTTCTCCTGCGATGAGAACCTGTCGAACGTCAGCGCGAACGAGGGAGATGGCACACAGCGGCGCGGACCGTAGGCTTCCGACGCTTCCCAGTCCAGACCAACTTGCGGGGCCAGCGGGCAGCGCCACACCGGCCGCGGCGGCCTACCCTCACGGCAAGGGGCGGGGACTGGGTAAGATCGTCGCGGGCGAACCGCGACGGATCGTCTCCTTTCGCGTGTCCGACCGTCTCCGTTCTCCGACGCCCATGCCGCAGCGATCGACACCCCGGCACGTGATCGTGATTGGTGCCGGCATGGCTGGCCTCGCCGCCGCCGAGGCGGCCAGCGGAGACATGGCCGCGGATGGGAAGCCGCGGGTCACCGTCGTGGAGTCGTCGGGCCGGGCCGGAGGGGTCCTTGCCACGGTCCGCCGCGACGGCTGGCTGGTGGAGCGGTCGGCCGACACGTTCCTCGCCGCCCGCCCCGAGGCAATCGGGATCGCCCGGCGGATCGGGCTGGAGCCCGAATTCGTCGGCGTCGATCCCGCCGTGCGCCGGGCCCTGATCTGGGGCCGCGGCAGGGCGTTCCCGGCGCCCGACGGCTTCCGCCTCCTCGCCCCGTCGTTGATCGGCGGCATTCTCGGCACGCCACTGCTCTCCGCGGCGGGGCGGCTGCGGGTGCTCGCCGAGCCGTTCGTGCCGGTGCGGCGGCCGCCACCCGGCGACGACGACGAGTCACTGGAAGCGTTCGTGATCCGCCGGCTCGGCCGCGAGGCATTCGAGCGGCTCGTGCAGCCGCTCGCGGCCGGCATCTGGACGGCCGACCCGGCCCGGCTGAGCATGGCGGCGGCGTGTCCCGAGTTTCTCGCCATGGAGCGGGAGAGCGGCTCCCTGTGGCGCGGCGAACGGAGCCGCCGGCGGACGGCGGACCGCCCTGGCGCGGTGGCCGGCGCCCGCTACGGCCAGTTCCTCACGTTCGCCGGTGGAATCGAGACGCTTCCCGCCCGCCTGGCAGACGTGCTCCGCGAGCGCGGTGTGCGGTTCGTGCACGGCAGCGCTGCGGCCGTGACACGCGTTCCCGACGGCGGCTGGCGGGTGACGTTCGCCGCCGAAGAGCCAACGCCACTGACGGCCGATGCCGTGGTCATTGCGACCCCCGCCCCGGCCGCCGCCCGCCTGCTGGCCGGCGCCGATCCCGCCCTGTCGCGCGACCTCGCCGCGATCGAGTACGCCGGATCGGCGGTCGTTTCGCTGGGCTTTCACCGCTCCGACGTCGCCCATCCACTTGACGCTGCCGGCATGGTCGTGCCCCGAACCGCGGGGCGGAGCATCCTCGCCGTCAGTTTTTCGAGCGCAAAGTTTCCCGGTCGTGCTCCGCCGGGCTGCGTGCTGCTGCGGGTCTTCGTGGGCGGCGCCCTCGATCCGGAGGCCGTCGCGTGCGACGACGCCGCGCTCGTGGACCGGGCCCGGCACGAGCTCACCACGCTCGTCGGCGTGCGCGGCGAACCGCTCCTCGAGCAGGTCGATCGTTGGCACGCCGCCATGCCGCAGTATCACGTCGGCCACCTCGGCCGCGTCGCGGCGATCGAGGCGGCGGCGGAGCGGCTCGGAGGGCTGGCGCTGGCGGGGGCTGCCTACCGGGGTGTCGGCATCCCGCAGGTGATCGCCTCCGGTCGCGCCGCGGCCGAGCAGGTCATGCGTCCCGGACACTGACGGACAGGCCCCGCTCGCATGCCGCGGTCGGCCGCGAGGACTACTTCTTCTTCGCGCCGGCGGCGGGCTTGGCGGCGGCTGCCCCCTCGGCGGCCTCGTCCTTGGCCTTCTTTTTCTTTTTCATGGCCATCTTCTGGACCCGCACCTTCGGCAGGCCGATCGGGCTGCGGCCCTCGGTCCAGCGCTCCGTCTCCTGCAACTTGGTGATCCGCTCGGCACGGGTGAGCACGCCCCGGGCGCTCGAGGATCCCTTGCGAACACGCAGGCTCTTGTCCATCGTCATCGTCGGCAAACTCCTCGTTTCGGCGGGTCGTTTCGGCGGGTCGTTTCGGCGGCTCGGCCCGGCGGCTCGGCCCGGCGGCACGACCACGGTGTCGTCACCGATGCGACCGCTGGAACGCTCCTCCGGGGAGCGTAAGGCTAGGGTCGAATCGGGCCCCGATCAAGGCCCAGGGATCGGGCCGCCCGAAAATCAGCGGCCCGGCCGCGCGGATTCGACTCCCGAGACCATCCGCAGGACGCGCGCCATGGTCGGCGGCCGCTGCATTGGGTCGGCGGCCAGGCAGGCCATGATGGCCGCGGCGAGCGGCTCCGGAATCTCCGCCCAGTGACCGCGGATGTCGGCCGGCGGCTGGTCGTGCTGCAGCGCCGCCTTGCCCGTGTTGCCACGCGGCCACGGTGCCGTGGCCGTGCAGATTTCGTAGGCGGTCACGCCGAAGGAGAAGATGTCGAGCCGCCGGTCGGCCTGGCGGCGGCGAATGACCTCCGGCGCCATGTAGTTCGGTGTGCCGACCCGGTTGCCGGGCTGGAGGAACGCGGGCTTGTCGGGCACCGCGAGCCCGAAGTCGAAGAGCACGAGCCGGCCGTCGGGCCGGAGCATGAAGTTCCGCGGGCAGATGTCGCGATGCACGAACCCGGCGGCGTGTACGGCTCCGATCGCTGCCGCCGCCTGGCGGACGAGATCGATGCGTTGCGCCGCCTGAAAGGGTCGCTCGGCCGGGGGAAACTCGCGCCGGCCCATGATCAGCGAATGCAGCAGGACGCCATCGATGAATTCCGTGACCACGAACGGCTCGTTGGTCGTCGAGACGCCCCACTCCACGGTGCGGACGACATTGTCGGCCTCGATCTTCGCGCCGATCTCACCCTCACTGGGCTTGCCCAGGCCCTTGTAGCGGGACTCGATCGGGTCCTGCTTCGCACGATCCACGACCTTGAGTCCGAGGATCCGCCCGCTGCCGATCTCGCGGACCTTGAAGAAGGCGGACATCGTGCCCGATTGGCTCTCCCTGAGCCGCTCGAACCGCTGCCACAGGTCGACCTGTCGGGGACGATCGAACCACCCCGAGAACAACCCCATGTCCTTCGACTCCATCCGGCATCGACCGGTCAGCGTGCGTTCTTCAGGCCGGCCAGCTCGGCATGTGCCGCCGCCAGGTCCTTCTCCAGCCGCGGCACCTCCGCGGGGTCATCGGGCTGCTTCTTGGCCCCCGCCAGCAGTTGCTGGAGCTTGGCGATCTTCTGCTGCAGGACGTCGATCCGCTTCTTGTCCTTCTTGTCCATCGGAAGCCTCTCCGGAGTGGCCTGTCATGATGCGGGCCGTCGCCGGGCGGTCCAGCGACACGCCCCCGTCGGTCGATTGGTTGGGGCCGGTGTGCAGCTGCCGCATCCAGCCCGACAGCAGGACGACCGCGAGCATCAGCCCGAGTGTGACGGAGAGCCACTTGGCCCGATCGTCGCGGATCCACTGCGTGCCCGAGCCGCGGCCCACGAGACCGCTGGCGAAGTAGAAGGCCACCAGCGCGAGGAGGAACTTGACACCGAACAGGGCGTGATACGAGGTCTCACGCATCCACCCGCCGGCCCCCCACTGCTCCGCCCTGACGCGACCGTTGAAAAGGAGGAAGTTGGCCAGGCCGCTCGCCAGGAGCACCGTGATCGCGCCGATGACCCACGGCAGCCAGCGGCGCCGGACCGCGTCATGGAGCCGGTCGCGGGTGGCGGCGTCGAGCACGTCGAGCGCGGGGAGGAGGGCGAAGCGGCTGAAGACCAGCGCCCCCATGGCGATGATCGCCGCCAGCACGTGGGCCCAGCGAAGGAGGAGCGTGACGGGATCCATCGGTGCGTCTCGGGAGGGGGGCGGGTCTCGAACAATAATGGTAGCCGATTTTCTCGGCGCCCCAAGCGGCGGGACCGGGCGGCGTGGCAGGCGTCGCCGGCGCGGCATTTGTCCGCGGCCAGCGGGGCGGCCTAGAGTGTTCGTCCATGGACGCTTTCGACGACGATCCGCCGATTCCGGGGGGCAGCCCGCACGACCGCTGGATGCGGCTCGCGCTCGACGAGGCACGGCAGGCCGAGGAACAGGACGAGGTCCCGGTGGGGGCCGTCGTCGTCGCGGCGGGGCGGATCGTGGCCAGCGCCCATAACCAGCGGGAGCAGCTCGCCGACCCGACGGCCCACGCCGAGATGATCGCCCTCACGCAGGCTGCGGCCGCCCTCGGCTCATGGCGGCTGGAAGGCTGCACGCTCTACGTCACGCTCGAGCCGTGCCCGATGTGTGCCGGGGCGATCGTCCAGGCGCGGGTGCCGCGGGTGGTGTGGGGGGCGCCCGACCCCAAGGCCGGGGCCGTGGAGTCGCTGTACCGGCTGTTCGACGACGCCAGGCTGAACCATCGCGTGGAGCACGTCGGCCGCGTCCTCGCCCCCGAGTGCGGGCGGATCCTCAGCGACTTCTTCCGCGGCAAGCGCGGCCGGGGCTGACCGGCCGAATCGCGACCGATCAGCGGCGGTCGATGGGCACGAACTCGCGCAGCGTCTGGCCGCTGTAGATCTGCCGCGGCCGGCAGATCTTCTTCGTCGGGGAGTGATGCATCTCGATCCAGTGGGCGATCCAGCCGGGGATCCGGCCCATCGCGAACAGCACCGTGAACATCTGCACGGGGATCCCCATCGCCCGGTAGATGACCCCCGAGTAGAAGTCGACGTTCGGGTACAGTTTCCGCTCGATGAAGTACTCGTCGGCCAGCGCGACGGCCTCGAGTTGCTGGGCGATGTCGAAGATCGGATCGTGGCGGGCGATCTTCGCCAGCAGCTTGTCGCAGGTCGCCTTGATGAGCTTGGCCCGCGGGTCGTAGTTCTTGTAGACGCGGTGTCCGAATCCCATCAGCCGGAAGCCCGAGTCCTTCTTCTTCGCCAGGTCGACGTACTTCTTCACGTCGCCACCGTCGGCCACGATCCTTTCCAGCATCTCCACGCAGGCCTGGTTGGCACCGCCGTGGAGCGGGCCCCAGAGGGCGGAGATGCCGGCCGAAATGCTGGCGAACAGGTTGGCGTCGCTCGAGCCCACCATGCGGACGGTGGAGGTGGAGCAGTTCTGCTCGTGGTCCGCGTGCACGATGAGGAGCATGTCGAGGGCGTCGGAGAAGTCGGGGTCGATCCGGTACTCCTCGCAGGGGACCGCGAACATCATCTGCAGAAAATTCTCGCAGTAGTCGAGATCGTTTCGCGGGTACATCAGCGGCTGGCCGCACGACTTTTTGTGGCTGTAGGCGGCGATCGTCGGCAGTTTGGCGAGCAGCCGGTGGACGCTCACCTCGACCTGCCGCGGGTCGCGGACGTCGAGCGAGTCCTGGTAGAACGTGGACAGCGCCCCGACCACGCTCCCCACGATCGCCATCGGGTGCGCATCGCGGGGAAAGCCGCTGTAGAAGTTCCGCATGTCCTCGTGGATCATGGTGTGCAGCGACAGCGACGTGCGGAACGCCTCCAGCTCGACCGTGGTCGGCAGGTTGCCGTAGATCAGCAGGTAGGCGACCTCGACGAAGTCGCAGCGCTCGGCGAGCACCTCGATCGGGTAGCCACGGTAGCGGAGGATCCCCTTCTCGCCGTCGAGGAAGGTGATGGCGCTGGTCGTGGAGCCGGTGTTGACGAACCCCTCGTCGAGGGTGATGCAGCCCGTCTGGGATCGCAGCTTGGAGATGTCGATGGCCCGCTCCCCTTCGGTGCCGACGATCAGCGGCAGGTCCACCCCAGCGCCGTCGATTTCCACGCGGGCCGCACCGGCCGCCCGCGTGCCCGGCCAGGGGGGCGGCGGGGCGGGCGAGGCGGGCTTGGCGGGGGACGTCGGCGCGGTCATGGTGGGTCTCCAAGTGCGGCGGCGCGGCGGGAGAGAGGGCTGAGGATCGAGAGCAAAACCAGCGCCGCCTGCGGGCGGCAGTCTATCGGCGCCGGCACGCTTCGGCAATCGTCCCCGGCTTTTCAGGCGGGACATCTTGGCAGCCAGGTGGCGCTCAGCGCCGCGGGGCCGAACCCGTCTGCCCGCGACCGGCTTCGGACTCGTCGTCGAAGATCGTCCAGACCGGCGTCCGCTCACGGAGTTTCGCCATGTACTCGTCGATCGCCTTGCGGCGGCGTTCCTCGAGGAGCGCCTGCTTGATCGCCACCTGGGCCTCGAGGAAGGGCGTCTGGCCGGCCTCGGCCCGCTCCATCACGCGCACGATGTGCAACGCCTGGACATCGGGCAGATTGAGCGACGGCTCGTCCTCGATGATCGCGCTCAATTGGCCGACCGGCAGCGAGAACACCGCCTCGTCGAGCCGCTTCGAGGCCAGGCTCCCCCGGCTCGTCCAGTCGAAGACGCCGCCGTCGCGGGCCGTTGGGCCATCCGACTTCTCGCGGGCCACGTCGGCGAACGGCCGCTGGGCGAGAACCTCGTTGCCCATGGCGGCCAGCCTGTCCCAGGCCTGTTTCCGCGTCCGGCCCGCCCGGACCTTCACCGTCAGGGCCTCGAACCGCACCTTGGCGGGAAACTTGTATTCCTCGATGCGGTTTTCGTAGGAGGCGATCATGTCGGCGTGGGGGATCTCCTCGCTGACGTCGGTGTTCTTCCTGAGCCACTCCTGCGCCAGACCTTGCTCGAAGAACGTCTTCCGCGACCGCTCCAGCGACTGCTCCTTGGCCCGCAGGTGATGCTCGTACTCCGTCACCGTGGCGACGCTGGCCTCGGTCATCAGCCGGGGCAGCATGTGCTCGTCGAACGACTTGTCGACGTTCTTGCGAATCTCCGGAATCTTGTCCTTGGGGATTTCGCGGAGGGCATCCACATACACCAGCATGGTGTCGATGTAGTTGCCGCCGGTGAGCATCGAGCGGCAGATCGCCAGCCTGAGTTCACGGATCTGGTCCCGCGACAGGCTCAGCCGCTGCGTCTCCTGCACCACGTGGTCGAGGGCCCTGGGCGTGAGCAGGTCGGCGACCAGCACGACCTCGGGACCGATCCGGGCCACGACGGTGGCCATGTCGAGCGTCTGCAGTCCGCCGGATTCGGCGCCGGTCCGGACGGGCAGTTCGTGGCTGGCAGGCACGACACCGGCGTCGGTTGGCGGGCCCGCGGCCCGGTCGGCCAGCGCCCGGTCGATTTCGGTCGCCAACGTCTGCCGGACGGCCTTTTCGGGACCGAGCGGTTCGAGCGGCGCCCCGGGGTTTTCGCGAATGCTCGACAGGACGTTCTTGGAGCCGGTCGTCCCCTGTCGGGGCGTGCCCGTTGGCCAGGCTTCGGGCCGCGACACGGCCTGCGGGATTGTGGGACGCAGGCCGGGGCCGATCGCGTTTCGGCCGCCGGCGGCTGCCGTGGGCAGGGGCGCCGTGGCGTCGAGGGGGGGCTGCTGCCCAGTGGCCGGCCGAGCACAGGCAAGGAGCAACCCGCCACCTGCAAGCAGGGCGGGCAGGGACGCGGTGAGCAAGAGGCGGATCACGGGTGTCATCGCGGGTGCCCTGAGCCGGTGGGGGCAGGACTATAGGGGTGGCCGGCCGCGGCCCGCAAGCCCGTCAGGCAGCCGGCAAACGCCCCAAAAACCACCCAAAAGGTCCACCGCAGGGGTCCACCGCAGGACAGGCATGTCAGTCATGTACAGCGGCGTGCGTCGGGCGGAGCCCGACGCTGGAGCCGGGCTATGCCCGGCGCGAAAGCCGCAAGCCCACCGCAGGACAGGCATGGAGAGACGCGACCGAACGGGGTTGCCCGTACCCCGCTCGCCGGACGTTCGCTCCGGCCCTCCAGGCCTTCGCTCACTCGGACCTGCCTGCGCTGCGGCATCCTGCCTGCGCTTGGCAGCTCACGCCGGCTCGCGGGGCACGGGCAACCCCTCCACGCCCAAACCCCGAAATCGTCAATCGCCGCACGCGTTCCAAAGGACGTGTACAGCAGCACCCGTCGGGCGGAGCCCGACGCTGGAGCCGGGCTATGCCCGGCGACCGTAAGCCGGCGCCGACGCCGGGACGGCGGCGCCGGCGCGAATACAGCAGCACCCGTCGGGCGGAGGCCGACGCTGGAGCCGGGCTATGCCCGGCGACCGTAAGCCGGCGCCGACGCCGGGACGGCGGCGCCGGCGCGAATACAGCAGCACCCGTCGGGCGGAGGCCGACGCTGGAGCCGGGCTATGCCCGGCGACCGTAAGCCGGCGCCGACGCCGGGACGGCGGCGCCGGCGCGAATACAGCAGCACCCGTCGGGCGGAGGCCGACGCTGGAGCCGGGCTATGCCCGGCGACCGTAAGCCGGCGCCGACGCCGGGACGGCGGCGCCGGCGCGAATACAGCAGCACCCGTCGGGCGGAGGCCGACGCTGGAGCCGGGCTATGCCCGGCGACCGTAAGCCGGCGCCGACGCCGGGACGGCGGCGCCGGCGCGAATACAGCAGCACCCGTCGGACGGAGGCCGACGCTGGAGCCGGGCTATGCCCGGCGACCGTAAGCCGGCGCCGACGCCGGGACGGCGGCGCCGGCGCGACAACACATCGCCCCGAGCAGGTCGAGAAGGGCGTCGTGGTCGCCCAAAACCTTCTCGTCGAGCGGCATCACGGCCGTCTTCTCGTCCACCGTTCGCAGCGGCCGACCGCGGGACGCGGCCCGCTCCGCCAGCCGCTCCATGCCCCGCCGGTCGTGGTGGCCGAAGAGAATCATCCCCGGATGCCGCTTGATCGAGTCGATGCCCAGAGCGGCCGCCGCGACCCGTAGCGCCGCGAAGGCCAGCAGCCGACGGACCGCCGCCGGGGGCGGGCCGAACCGGTCGGCGAGCTCCGCGGCCAGTTCCTCGACGTGCTGCGCGGTCGAGGCCCGCGACAGCCGCCGATAGACGTCGATCTTCGCCCGGAAGTCCGGCACGTAGTCCCGTGGCAGCCAGGCCTCACCCGCCAGGTCGACGTTCACCGGCGCCGGCTCCGCCGGCGGCAGGGCCTTGAGGCCGCGGACCGCCTGCTCGAGCAGCCGGCAGTAGAGCTCGTAGCCGACCGTGGCGATGTGACCGCTCTGCTGCGTGCCGAGCAGGTTGCCCGCCCCGCGGATCTCAAGGTCGCGCATCGCCAGCGAGAACCCCGCCCCCATGCTGGAAAACTCCTGAATCGCCCGGAGCCGCTTGGCGGCCGTGCTCGTCAGCCGGGCGGCCTCGTCCACCAGCAGATAGCACCAGGCCCGGTGATGCGACCGGCCGACGCGGCCGCGCAGCTGGTGCAGGTCGGCCAGGCCGTAGGTGTCGGCCTCGTCGATGAAGATCGTGTTCGCCCGGGGAATGTCGAGGCCGCTCTCGATGATCGTCGTGGCGAGAAGGATGTCGGTCGCGCCGCGGACGAAGGCCAGCATCGCCTCCTCCAGTTCCGCCTCCCCGAGCCGGCCGTGGACGATGCCGATCGTCGCCTCCGGCACGATCGCCGCCAGCCGCTGGGCCACCTTGTGGATGTCGTGGATCCGGTTGTGCACGAAGAACACCTGGCCTCCGCGGGCCAACTCGCGGTCGATCGCCCCGCGGATCAGGGCCGTGTCCCAGCGGGCGGCCCGGGTCTCGACCGGGATCCGCGTCGCCGGCGGCGTGGTCAGGTTGGAGATGTCGCGGATGCCGAGCATCGCCATGTGGAGCGTCCGCGGGATCGGCGTCGCGGTCATCGTCAGCACGTCCACGCTCGCCCGCAGGGCCTTGAGCCGCTCCTTGACGTCCACCCCGAACCGCTGCTCCTCGTCCACGATCACCAGCCCGAGGTTGGCGAAGTGGATGTCGGCCTGGGCGAGGCGGTGCGTGCCGATGACGATGTCCACCGACTTGCGGGCCAGTCCCTCCAGCGTCTCGCGCTCCTCGGCCGTCGACGACAGCCGGGACAGGCAGCGGATCGTGAAGGGAAACTCCGCGAACCGGGCGGCGAACGTCCGCCGGTGCTGCTCGGCGAGCACCGTCGTCGGCACGAGCACCGCCACCTGCGCCCCCGCCTCCACCGCCTTGAAGGCGGCCCGCATGGCGAGCTCGGTCTTGCCGAAGCCGACGTCACCGCACAGCAGTCGGTCCATTGGCCGCGGCCGCTGCAAGTCGCCCCGGATCGCCTCCATGGCCGTGAGCTGATCGGGCGTCTCCGCGAAGGGAAAGGCCTCCTCGAACTGACGCTGCCAGGGCGTGTCGGCGGGAAAGGCGACGCCCGGGCGGCTCTCCCGCGTGGCCTGGAGACGGATCATGTCGGCGGCCATGTCGGCCACCGCCCGCTCCACGGCGTGCTTCTGCTTCGCCCACAGCGTGCCGCCGATCTTGGCGAGCTTGGGGGCGAGCTTCCCGCCGCCGACGTATTTCTGCACCAGCTCGATGCACGAGGCGGGGACGTAGATCCGCGTATTTTCGGCGAACTCGATCTCCAGGAACTCCTCGGTGCGGCCATGCTTCTCCAGGAGCCGGAGGCCGCGGTAGCGGCCGATGCCGTGGGAGACGTGGACCACGTAGTCCCCCTCGTGCAGGTCGAGGAACGTGTCGATCGCCCGGGAGAGCCGCTGCCGCACCGGCCGGGCGATGCTGTCGTCGCGGTTGAAAAGCTCGGCGCTCGATACGATCACGATCTTTTCCGGCACGAGCCGGAAGCCCCCCGAGAGCCGGCCGCGGGCGAATGCCAGCCGCCCCGCGCGGGCCGGGGCCGACGTGGCGAGCAGTTCGCCGAGCCGCGCCTCTTCCGCCTCCGACGGGCAGACGATCCACACCTCCTGGTCGCGACCCACCGTCTCCAGCTCGTCCTTCACCCGGTCGAGGACCCCCGTGAACCGCTCCACGCTCTCGACCGACAGCGTGGCGGTGGCCTCCATGCTTGACACCGCGATCGCGGACAGCGTCACCGACGGCAGCCGATAGAGACGGGCGAAGACGTCGTCGGGATCGAGGAGGACGGTTGCCCCGTCCGGCCGACGCATGCCGCCGAGCCGCTGCTGCATTCGCTTCGCCTCGGCGGCGAGCTCCCCGGGCTCGACGAGGGCGATCCGCGAGCCATCCGGCAGCAGTTCCGCCAGCTGCGTGCGGCGGCCGCCGCCGGTTTCGTGCCGCATCGCGAGCGCGGTCACGTCGATGGCCTCGATCGCGGCAACGCTCCGCTGCGAGACGAGGTCGAACGACCGCAGCCCCTCGATCTCGTCGCCGCACAGTTCCAGCCGCAGCGGCCGATCCCAGTCGGCCGCGAACAGGTCGACGATGCCACCGCGGCGGGCGAACTGCCCCGGCGCCTCGATGGCATCGACGGCCAGCCAGCCGCGCGTGCCGAGCCAGTCGGCGAGTTCCGCAGGGTCGAGCCGATCCCCCACGGCGAGTCGGCGGGTTCCGGCCTCGATCTCGCGCGGATCGGGGAGCGGCACGAGCAGCGCCTGGATGCTCGTCACCACCACCGCGGGTGCCGCGCCGCCCGCCAGCGCCAGCCGCTTGACGACCGCGAGGCGGGCGGCCACGGCGGGATCCTCGGTGTCGCCGGCGTCCTCCCCCGGATTCTCGGCGGCGGGCAGCAGGGCCGCGGCCGTGGTCGTGAACAGGGCGAGGTCGTCGAGGAACGCCTCCGCCTCGGCCGCATGGGGCAGGACGACAACCAGCGTCCCCGTGGGGTTGGCTCCGCTGCCCCGCGCCGCCCGGAGCAGTGCGGCCACGGCAAGCGCGGACGCCGATCCCCAGGTTCCGCCGATCGTCCCTCCGTGTCCCGCGCGGAGACTGGCGACGACGTCGGCGAACCCACGATGGGAATCGATCGTTTCCGCCAGCCCGAGCAGTCGCCCGGGCCGGCCGGCTTCTTCGGAGGATGCCACTGGACCTCGCGTGAATCCGCGAGCCGAACAGTATATCCGCATCTCCGCATCAGCCGCGGCAGGGCTGCAGGTCACGCCGGCCGGCGGGCCTGCTACTTGCTCTCCTGCAGCGCCCGGGGCACGGGCGCCGGCTTGAGACGCCACTGGGCGTAGGGAATGCCGCTGACAACGGCGGTCGCCGCCGGTCCGATGTCGAGGGCCGTGCAGTGGGTCAGGTCCACGGTCACATCCCCGAGCACGCCACTTCGTCCGCCGAGCGTATTGCCGCTGACACGGTCCGCGAGACAGGTCAAACGCCGCAGTCCCTCCGGGCCGCGCATCGTCGCCCGCACGATGACATCCGCGGGCTTGCGGTCGGCCGCGATGGCGGCGACCGCCGCGGCGTCGGCAGCGTCCCCCGCGACGGCCAGCCAGATGAGCCGCGTCACGTCTGCCCGCCGCAGTTCCTTGATCGATCCCGCGACCTCGAACCGCACCGTCGTGTGGTCGAGAGCCAGCACCTTGCCGCGCATGTAGTCACCCCCCGGCAGTCGCAGGAGGTGCGTAGGCGGGTCGGCCTGCTGGGCGCGGGGCAGCATCAGGAGCCGGTCGGCCTTGGTCTTCGAGAGCTGCTGGCCGGCCGCGGCGACCAGTTCGATCGCCCGCATCGCCGCATGGGGCACCACCAGTTCGCGGGCCGCGTCCTTCTTGATGCGGACCCCCGTGTCGTCGATGGAGAGAACCGTGCACAGGACGGCGTCACCGGTCTTGAGGAACAGCAGGGACTGGCCGCCGGGAAACGGCGTGGGCGGCGGTGGCACCGGGACGGGAGTGCCGGGCCCGACGTGAACCTGCGGATGCCGCACCATGCCAGGAACAGGCCCCGTTCCCGCGGCCGAGGCAGCCGCCGGCGCGGCAGCATCGGCGTCCGCGACATAGACGACCCGCAACGGCGCCGGCGAACCGGCCAGCGGGTTCGCGGCCCGGGCAGCGCGGGCCTGCCAAGCGAGGCCCGCGCCGGCTGCGGCGTTGGCCAGACATCCCGGCATGCTGATTCCCGGACCCTCGAGGAGGCCGGGGCGACCGGAAAGGTCGGTGACGGTTATGGGAGCGAGGTTCTCGAGCACGGCGATCCGGCCGAGGTCGCACCGCATCGGCTCGGCAACGCCCACGAATTCGATGCGGATCGCCGGCGGGGCGATGTCGAGGATCCGGCCGGCGAGCAACGCGCCATCGTGGAATCCGACCAGCACGCCCGCCGCCGGGCGTGTCGGCGGTTCGTCCGGCCGAAACGCGATCGTCGTCACGTCCTGCACGGGAACCCGGCGTTGCTCGCCCGCATCGCTGACGGTGAAGGACCCGCCGGCCTTGTCGAACGACTCGAGCACGGCCTCGGGGCTCCCCAGCCCGCCGGTCTCGACGAGCCGCGGCTCCGTCTCCGTCCAGGGCTGGACCCGCAGCCGGTCGATCCGCAGGCTGCCGCGACGCAGGCGGATCGCGAAGCCCGTGTGCAGCGTCGGCTTCGCCGGCGCCAGCGTCTGGTCCGCCACGGGCTTGGCGCCGTCGGCGGCCTGCGGCAGCGTCAGCGCCAGCCGTCCGGTCTGCTGATCGACGAAGGCCCGCAGCCAGAGGCGGCCGGGGCCGGCGGGGATCGTCGTGCCGATGGTCATTCGCGCCATACGTTCCCCTTCGCGAATCACGAGCAGCTCGCCCTCCGCCGCGAGTTCGATCCGGTACGACTCCTCGCCCGTTTTCTTCCCCGCCTCACCGTTCTTCTCCAGGGCCGCCATGCGCAGCGGCCCGATGGCCGACTCGATATCGAATTCGGGCCGCTCGTCCCAGGCGACCGCGATGTCGAAGCAGGCCCGCGCCGGGGCGGCGATGGCGCGGCACAGTCCGCCCAGAGCATTGCTTCCCACCAGCCGCCCCCCCTCCTCGCGCCACGCCCTCCGATCTCCCTTCCAAGCGCCGATCGTGCCGGGCACGACGACCTGGATCGGGGAGCCCGCACGCGTCAGCCGCACGATCGCATCGCGTCGCAGCCGCAGCGGCGCCGCGCCGATGCTGGGGACCATGAGCGTCACGTGCTCGGCATCGACGGCCTCCAGCCCGCCGATCAACACGCCCCCCGTCGCCAGGTCCACCTGCCACGCGTCCGGCGGCACGGCGGCGGCCGCCGCCGGCGCCAGCCGGACCCGCGAGATGCTGCTCCAGGCGAACTCGAGCGGCGCCACGAACGCCGGCGATTTCCAGGCCAGGGTCGGGGGTGTCCCGTTCGCCGTCTCCGGCGACGCGCCGAACTGGCCGGTGGTAAAACCCTCCCCCGGCAGTTCGAGGACGGCGTGGGCCTGGGTCGGCTCCGGTGCCGCAGCGGCCAGCGGCCCGCCGCTCCAGCCGACGAGTGCGGTCACGATGCCCATCAGCGGCCCGACTCTCCGTCGGCGCTGGTCCACGTCAGGTCCTGTCATCGGCCTGCCGTCTCCAGGATGCCGGTCTGCTCGAGGTGCGGCCGCATCTGCTTGGCCTGGAGCATCATCCGCTGCAGGACCTTCCACTGCCGCTCGTTGACGACCGCGCGGATTCGCTGCTCGCCCACGTCGGCAAGCGCCAGGGGCACGAGCCACTGGGCCTGCTGGCTGAACGCGTTGCCATGCATGTTCGGATTGAATCCGCCGCCGACGCGGAGCGGCGGACGTTTCTGGAGCAGGAGTTTTTCCAGGTCGTCGTGCTGCCGTTGATCGAGGGCGAGCAGATGGTCCCAGCGGCCGAGGGCGAGGGCCACGAACGCCTGCCAGCGCTGGGCACGGCTGGCGTCGAGTTCCGTCTCCAACCGGGTGTACTGCTCGCCGGCGAGCACCGTGGCCTGCACCTTGCCGAACAGCCCGTCCCTGCCGCGGACAAAGTCCAGGAGCAGCTGCTGGCAGGTCTGCAGGTCCTGGTGGAACTGCTGCCACTTCTGCTGTCCCTGCTGCTCCTGCAGATTGAGCCGCACGCCGGCGTACTTCCGTCTCACCCGGTTGATCTGCTCGGCGACCCGCTGCACGTCCCGCTCCAGCGCCAGGCGCAGCAGCCGCGTCTGGTCCGCGGAAGGCTTGCAGAGAGACTCGATCTGCGTCATCGCGGGCTCGGCGCTGGAACGCATGCCTGTGACCACGGGTGATTCCTGCGCGGCCTTCGTCGTCCCGCTGGGCTGCGGCTGACCGTCGATCGCCGCGCCGACAGGGCCACGAAACTTGCCCCCGCGACGGCCTTTGTGGACGTCGACGACTCTCTGGCCGTGGAACACGACTCCGTTGCCCAACTGGCTCAGCACGTTGGTGTCGAACTGCGACTCCAGGTCGACGATCTGCCCGTTGTTGATCTGGGCGGCGTTGGGACCGGCTTCCAGCAGCGCCAACTCGGCGTCATCGACGATCCTGTCATCCTCGCCCCGGCCGGCCTGACCGAGGCACGCGGCGATAGCCAGGGCCGCGACGGCGACGCGCCGCTGGCAACCGTGCCGCCGGACCGAGCGTGGAAGAGGGAGCGGGTTCACGGCGACCACCATGGATCTGCCTGCAAGGCGTTGTCGTGCGAGAACTGGACGTTGTTCATGGCGTGGACTTGCAGGTTGTGCTTCTTGGAGCCCGCCTGCTCGCACCACGTCTTCCAGACGGCCTGCTGCCGGTCATCGAGGTGCGGGGCGATGCACTCCGCCGCGTAGTCCGGGGCCGGCCATTGGTTGTTGAGGAAGGGTTGGTCGCTCGCGGCGACGTTCCAGGCCGGCTGCCAGCGTTGCTCCAGGTCCGCGGCGATCGCCTTGCGTTGGGAATCAACGAGCATGAGCCGGTCGTCGAGATACATGACGATCATCAACTCCGCCGCCCGGGTGAGCCGGGCGCGGCGGTCGACATGCTCCTTGTCGTACGCCGCGACCGCCTCGGCCGACGCCACCGGCTTGAGCGCGGCGGCAACGGCCGTCTGGATCGAGGCGGGGATGTCGAGGGGCTGGTGCGGCCGGGCACCGAATTGCTGCTCGGCGAACTGCCTGGCAGCGGCCTGCAGCGCCTTGGTGCCCGCGGCCGCCACCGCGCGACGGGCCTCCGCTGGCAGGTCGCCGCAGGTGCGCCGGGCCCGGTCGAGTTCGGCCCACAGGCAGGGGCGAAACTGCGTCTCGAAGTGCCCCGTCATCTGGTCGATCTGCGGCCGCTGAGCCTGGAGGACCTGCTGCCGCTGTTGTTCAAGCTGCCGAGCCTGCGCCGCCTCGGCCTTTTTCTTCAGCGCCTCGACGACTTCCGGCGCCGGCTCACGGCCGGCTGCCAGGGACAGGGGAAGCAGGGCGACGAGGGCTACTGCCCAGCGACCATGTGCGGGTAGGGACGTCATGTGACACCTCGAGAAGTCACCGATTATGCCACAACCGGGGCGACCGGGAACGCTGGGCCCCGGGGAAACGGCCGCGCGGCGGGCCTTCACCTCGTGCGGTCCGCTTCCTTATAATCTTCGCATTCGCGGCGAACACGTCGCCGGATTCACAGGGGCTCGGGATTTCCCGCTTGCTCAACCTCGAAAGGTGCATTTGCCCGTGAAATTCCCCCTCTGTCGGGCCATGCTTCTTTTCTCCGGCGGGCTGGCCTCGCTCGCGGCCCAGGGCGACCAGCCTCCCACGTTCAAGAAGATCGTCCTCACCGAGAAATTCCATGCCGAGGGGGCGGCGCTCGGCGACATCGACAAGGACGGCAAGGGGGACGCGGTCTATGGACCGTTCTGGTATGCCGGACCAGACTTCACGAAGCCGCACCCGATCTATCCCGCGCAGGATCACGACCCCAACGGCTACTCGCAGAACTTCGTCACGGCCGTCTCGGACATCGACGGCGACGGCTGGCTGGACGCCTGGGTGATGGGCTTCCCCGGCGCGGCCGGACACTGGTTCCGCAATCCCGGCAAGGTGGGGCTCGCCGCCGGCACACCGTGGGAAAAGCACCTCATCCACCCGATCATCGACAACGAGTCGCCGACGCCGCTCGACATTACCGGCGACGGCCGGCCGGAACTCGTCTTTCACACCGGTGGAATCCTGGGCCATGCATCGCCGGGCGACAAGCCGACCGACCGCTGGACCTTTCGCCCCTGCTCCGAGGGCAACGTCGGCGAGAAATACACTCACGGCCTCGGCGTCGGGGATGTCAACGGCGACGGCCGCAAGGATTTTCTCATGGCCGCCGGCTGGTGGGAGCAGCCGGCCGACCCCACCGCCCTGTGGAAAAAGCACCCGTTCAAGTTCGGTGGCGGCGGTGCGCAGATGCACGCCTACGACGTCGACGGTGACGGCGACAACGACGTGATCACGAGCCTGGCGGGCCACGGTTACGGCCTCTCCTGGTTCGAGCACGTGAAGAAGGACGGGGCGATCGAGTTCGTCGAGCACCCCATCCTGCCCGCGGACGCGAAGGCCAGCCTCGACGGCGTGCAGTTCTCGCAGCTTCACGCGGTCGAATTGGCCGACATCGACGGCGACGGCCTCAAGGACATCGTCACCGGGAAGCGGCACTGGGCGCACGGGCCCAAGGGGGATCCCGACCCGGGGGGCACCCCGTTCCTGTACTGGTTCGAACTCGTGCGAAAATCCGACGAAAACCTGCAGCCAGCCGCCCGCGTCTCCTACGTCCCCCACCGGATCGACGATGCCTCGGGCGTCGGCACGCAGTTCGCCGTCGGCGACATCGACGGCGACGGCCGGGCCGACGTCGTGATCGGCAGCAAGCGTGGGGGATTCGTCTTCCTGCAGCAGCCGCCGGGCCGCTGAACGGCGGGGCCGCGGGCGGTGTTCCCGGCCGATTCCATCGTGTATGGTTGAGGGGTCCGCTCCGCTTAACCCGGGCGGATCCGCCCCCCCCAGAAAGGACCCCCCCATGGCCACCGTCTCACCCCCGAAAACCTCAGCGGCATTCGTCTCCGGGGCCGACGTGGTCGTCGAGTCGCTGATTCGCCACGGCGTGGAGGTGATCTTCGCCTACCCGGGCGGGGCGAGCATGCCGCTGCACCAGGCGCTGACCCGGGCCCAGGACCGCCTCCGGACGATCCTCCCCCGCCACGAGCAGGGAGGCGCGTTCGCCGCCCAGGGCTACGCCCGCACGACCGGCCGACCGGGTGTCTGCATGGGCACGAGCGGCCCCGGGGCGCTCAATCTCGTGACGGCCATCGCCGACGCCAAGCTCGACAGCATCCCGCT
Organism: Planctomycetia bacterium; assembly: GCA_014192425.1. Lineage (NCBI taxonomy): Bacteria > Pseudomonadati > Planctomycetota > Planctomycetia > Planctomycetia bacterium. Next base: position 34,866 of record BJHK01000011.1, read on the forward strand.
GGTCGTCCTCACCGGGCAGGTGGGCACGAGCGTCATCGGCACCGATGCCTTCCAGGAGACCCCGATGGTGGAGGTCTGCCGGGGCATCACCAAGCACCACTACCTCGTCACCGACGTCAACGACATCGCCCGTGTGATGCGCGAGGCGTTTCACGTCGCCACCACGGGCCGGCCCGGTCCGGTGCTCGTCGACCTGCCCAAGAACATCCAACTGGCTCAGGTCCAGCCCGACTACGACGCCCCGATGAACATCCCCGGTTACCGGCCCGAGTCGCGGAAGCCGGCCGCCCCGGAGCAGATCGCCCAGGTGGCGGCCGCCATCCGCCGTGCCAAGCGGCCCGTGATCTACGCCGGCGGCGGCGTGATCGCGGCCGACGCAGCCGACGAGCTCCGCGAACTCGCCCGGAAGACCGGTATCCCCGTCACCATGACGCTCATGGGACTTGGCGCCTTCCCGGGGGATGATCCGCTGTCGCTCGACATGCTCGGCATGCACGGCAGCGTCTACGCCAACTACGCCGTGGATCAGGCCGACCTGCTCATCGCCCTCGGCGTCCGCTTCGACGACCGGGTCACCGGCAAGGTGGAGGCCTTCGCCCAGCACGGCTTCATCGTCCACATCGACATCGACCCGTCCGAGATCAACAAGAACAAGGTCGTGCACGTGCCGATCGTGGCCGACGTCAAGCAGGCGATCGGCCAGCTCAACAGCGTCGTCGAGCCGCCGGCGGCGAGCCTCGCCGACTGGCACGCGCAGATCACGGAGTGGAAGCGGGAGGACCCGTTCTCCTACGACGCGACCTATCCCGGGATCCTCGCCCAGGAGGCGATCGCCGTCCTCTCGCGGCTCACGGCCGACCGCGACACGGTGGTCAGCGTCGGCGTCGGCCAGCACCAGATGTGGGCGGCGCAGTTCTATACGTTCCGCGAGCCGCGGACCTGGCTCTCCTCCAGCGGCCTGGGCACGATGGGCTTCGGACTGCCGGCCGCCATGGGGGCCAAGGTCGCCCGCCCCGACGCGCTCGTCGTCGACATCGACGGCGACGGCAGCATCCTCATGAACATCCAGGAGTTCGCCACCTGCCTGTGCGAGGACATCCCGGTGAAGGTGCTGCTCCTCAACAACCAGCACCTCGGCATGGTGGTCCAGTGGGAGGACCGGTTCTTCAAGGGGAACCGGGCCCACACCTACCTCGGCCCCGTCGATCATCCCGAGGCCTGCGGGCAGGGCGACGGCATTTCCCCCGAGTGCCGCTACCCCGACTTCGTGGCGATCGCCAAGGGCTTCGGCTGGCAGGCGGAGACGATCGCGGCCAAGGCCGACCTGGAGCCGGCCCTGCGCCGGCTGATCGACGCGCCGGGGCCGGCGCTGCTCGACGTGCAGGTCCCCTACCAGGAGCACGTCCTGCCGATGATCCCCTCCGGCATGACCGTCCGCGAACTGATCAAGAAGTGATGCCGCTTCACGCAGCAGCGGGCCTCGTCCGGCGCGGCGCCGTGCTGCTGCTCTGCGGAGCGCTGGTGGAGGGCGGCTCGGCCGCGGCGGCCGACTGGCCCGAGTTTCGCGGCCCCGCGCAGAACGGCGTGGTGGCGGGCAGTCCCGCGCTTCCCGTCGAGTGGCGGGCCGACGCGGAGCAACGCAGAAACATCCGCTGGCAGACGCCGACCGAGGGCCTGGGCTGGTCGTCGCCGGTGATCGTCGGCGACTCGATCTACGTGACGTCCGCCCGGCGCACCGCGGCGGCGCCCGGCGCGAAGCTCTCCGGCCCGCAGGCGCTCTCGCTCGCGCGGCACAGGCTGGCCGACGGCGGGCTCGTCTTCGAGCGAAAAATCTTCGACCAGCCGGCCGATGCCCCGGCGGTTCACGACAAGAACTCGCACGCCAGCCCGACGGTCGTCGCACACACCGATGCGGAGTCGAAGACCACGCGGCTGTTCGTCCACTTCGGGCACCAGGGCACGGCATGCGTGTCGCTCGACGGCGACATCCTCTGGACTGCCCGCGCACATGCCTACCAGCCGGTCCACGGCAACGGTGGCTCGCCGATCGTCGTCGGCTGGCATCTGATCGTGACCTGCGACGGCGCCAGCGATCCCTGCACGCTGGCCCTCGACCTGCGCACCGGCAGGGAGGTGTGGCGCACCCCACGCGACGTCGCGGTCGATCGCCCGTTCTCGTTCGCCACCCCCCAGGCGATCGATGTCGACGGCACGACCCAGGTGGTCTCGCCTGGCTCCAACATCGTGCAGGCGCTCGATCCCGCGACCGGCAAGGTCATCTGGTTCGCCCGCTACAGTGGATTCTCGCTGATCTGCCGGCCCCTCTTTCACCACGGGCTGGTCATGGTCAGCACGGGATACATGTCGCCCAAGCTGCTGGCGATCGATCCGCGCGGTTCCGGGGACGTGACCGACACGCACGTCCGCTGGCGGGTCTCCGCCGGCGTGCCGAACACCCCGAGCCCGGTCCCCGTCGGCGACCAGGTCGTCATGGTCAACGACGGCGGCGTGGCGACGGGCGTGTCCGTCAAGGACGGGGCAAAACTCTGGCAGAAGCGGCTGGGCGGGAATTATTCGGCCTCGCCGCTGGCCGTCGGCCGGCGGGTCTACTTCCAGAGCGAGGCGGGCGAAGGGGTCGTGCTCGACATCGGGGAGGACGGCGCGGAGCCCGTCGAGGTCGCCCGCAACGCGCTGCCGGGCCGCGTGTTCGCCTCGTACGCGGTCCACGGCGATGATTTCATCATCCGCACCGAAGACGGCCTGTATCGCATCGGCGCTGACGCGAAGTGACGCCAGCCGGGCCCGTGCCGACCGACCCGCGGTCAGGGATGCGGCCGATCACTTGAACGGGTTGTCCGGCTCCGGCTCCGCCGGCGGGGGCTGGTCGGGCGGTTGCGGCCGTGGCTGCGGCTCGGGCGGCTGTGCACCGCTCAGGCTCGCCAGGGCGGCCAGGACGGCCTCCCGGCCGGGCGCCTTGTCGATGTCGGCGGCCGCCAGGCGCAGCCTGCGGGCGAGGTCCTTGGCGGGGGCCGGCTCGGGCAGCAGGCCGGCGACACCACCGGTCGTGTCCTCGCTGAACAGGGCATCGGCGAGCGTGGCGAGCGACCAGGAGAGCCGCCGCATGGACTGCCGCCTCACCGGGGCCGCGGCCGGCTCCTCCACCGGTTTGCCGGCCACCGGCCTGCGCTCCTCGGTCGCCGCATTCTCGGCCTCGAGCAGCGTCCGCGCGATCGAATCGACCGTGGCGATGACCTTCGCCGCGTCCAGATCCTTGGACTTGCTCAAGGCGACGACCGCCGCGGAACGGATGCGCAGGTCGAGCGGCCGGGCGTTGTCGAGGATGATGCCCGCTGCCGAGGCGACCGCGCTGGCGGGGGCCGCAGCGCCGAGGGTGCGCAGAATCATCAGGCCACGGCCCGTCAGCCAATCGGCGGCGGCAAGGTCCATGCCGGACGCCGGCGCCAGGAGCGTTGCGATCGCGGGCGCGATCGTCTCGGCACAGGCAGCCTGGGCCGGGCCACCGGCCTGGCGGGCGGCGTCGGCATGCCGTTGCAGACCGGCCGCCGCGGCGATGCGGACCTCGGGGGACATGGCCTGATCGGCCACGAGCGCGGCGAGCGGCGCCAGGCTCCCCGGCCAGGGACGCTTCTTGGAGTCGTCGTTCAACTCGCCCACCAGCAGGGCGGCGTTGACGCGGACGACCGGCGGTTTTCTCTCATCCCGGGCGAGCTTCACCATGAAGTCGGCGGTCACCTTCGTGAACTGCTCGAACGTGGCCGGATTGTCGGCCACGTTCTGCATGTCGCGAAGCTTGCGCCGGACGACGCGATCGATCTGGGGGCGATTGGCCGGTGATTCGAGTTGGGGGAGGAGCGTCTGGGTGATGAACGTCACGTCGTCCTGGGTCAACGGCTCGCCGAGCCGCAGCGAGTCACGCAGCCGCCGCATCTCGTTGCCTTGATCGATCTGCGCCCATGTCTGTCCCTTCGCATCGGCGGGCTGGCTTCGTGCCGGCAGCGGTGCCGTCCCCAGGGCGAGGCAGAGCCAAAACGCCGTGGTCGACGGCACCGCAGTCGCACTTCGCGAGATGGCCGGCATCGGGGTCACTTCTTCTTCTTGAATGGGTCGTCGTCGAACTTCTTCACAGGCTGATCGGACGCTCCATCCTTGGCCTCGGCGGGCTTCTCGTCGTCCTTGGGCAGCGTGTCGCGGTAGCGATCGACGAGCGACTCCGAATCGACGGCAGTGACCCGCTCGAAGCCGCCGTCGGGCCGCCGCATCAGGATCTCGAACGGTTCCTGGATCCCGGCCTTGTCCTCCTGCTGGCCGCGGACATCGAGCAGGATCTGGTCGGTGACGATGTCCTCTCCCTTGGAGCGTCGATTCTCGGGCTTGGGGTTCTTGGCGTCGGCGAGTTTCTCATCGACGTTCGCCATCCCGCCCGGCTCCGTGACGAGCGACCGCAGCGCCCGCGCGCGGCCGCGCTTGCCCGGGCCGAGGATCATGATCTCCACCCAGCCCGGCTTCCAGTTGCGGATTTCCGAACGCTCCACCTTGCGCAGGGTCTCCACGAGGATCCGGGTCGGCACCGGCACGGTCACCGGCCGGCTCTCGTTGCTCAGCGGAGAGAACAGCACCGCCGCCTTGGCAAGCTCCGGATCCTCGAGATCCTGGGGCGGAATCGCCGCTTCCGGCCGGGCGGGGTCGTTGTAATTCGGATTCACGACCACGTGCTTGACGCGATACGCGTAACTGACGGTCGGCTGGACGTCGGCGTCGAAGAACCGCAGCAGTTTGTAATCCGCCGCCGTTCCCTGGCGGGCCGCCGCAAGCCGCGGGTGCAGTGCATCGGCGGCCCACGCGCCCTCGACGAGTCGCGGGATCGGCCCGCAGTACACCGGCGTCCCCGCTGCCGGACCGAGGGCGAACTCCGCGAGCCCCTCGTCGGCGGCGGCCTCCCAGTCGCGATCCTTGCGGGGATCGACCCCGGGCTTGCCGGTCATGACGACCTTCCACTCGCCGACGCCCTTGGGCCCGACCTCCGCCCGCTCGATCTGGTACGCACCCCAGACGGGAGCGTCGCGGGTCGGATCCTGGAAGCCGACCGCGGAAAATCGGCGCTTGAACTCCGCCTCCTGCTTCGACACCGGCACGAGTCCCGTCACCACGACGTACGGCGTCAGTTTCCCCGCGGCGGCGCCGGCGTCGGCCTCTTCGTCCGGCTTCCGCGACGCACCCGCCGCCTTCGTGGCGACCACGTGGATGCCGGCGGCAGCCCGCAGATCCTCGATGGGGAGCACGTCGGGCTTCGTTCGCCTGCTGAAATCGGCGAACAGCGGTTCCTTGAACGAGGCTGGGCCGCTGTCGGCGTTGAGGGCCGGCTCGCGCCACGCCCCGATCAGCGGCCCAAGAGGCTCCCGCTTCGGCAGTTCGCCGGCCGGAGGCTTCTTCTCCCGGTCGATGTGAACCCGTGCCTTCTCGGCGAGGGCGGCGATCGCATCGGGACGCTCGGTGTTCGTGGTGCCACCTGCCCGGAAGGCCTCGATGCCCCCCCAGGCGAGCCGCAGCGCGGTGAGGATCAGGAGCGCGAGCGCCAGTTTGTCACCGTAGCGCAGCAGCCAATCGAGCAGCGTCTTCTTGTCGAGCGCGAAACTGGGCGCCTTCATGACTGCACCGTGACGACTGGGGGAACGAGCGGGCGTCGCTGCGGGAGCCCGGGCGCCGCGGCAGGCCGACCCGTCGCCGCGCCGCCGGGCAGCGGCCCCGGCTGCGGCTGTCCGGCCGGCTTCTCGAGCGGAGGCGTGGCCAGCCCCACGGTGCCGCGGAGCTCCACGGTGACGTCATGCTTGCGGTCTTCGGTGGACGCGTTCAGCTGGCGGCCGCCGGCGGCCGCCCCCGAGACGCTGCCCGCGGGATTGATGCGGAGCTGCCGGACATCGATCGGGATCGGCTGGCTGGCCAGGGAGGCGAGCAGCGGTTCGATCGCGCGGGAATCCATCACCATCCTGAGTGTGAATGGCATCAGGTGCACCATCCGCAGCGGGTCCGAGTCGAGTTCCGCGGCGGTCAGCCACATGCCGTTGAAATCGACGTAGATTCCTTCCCGGAAGGAGGCATCGGCGGCCGGGGATGGGCCGTCGGGTGGGGGGCCACCGGGGATGAATGCCCCCGACGGGCCGCTCGGTCGTCCGCCCGCGTTCGAGAACCGTGGGTGGGCAGGCTTGGGACGCGACGTGGGCTGGCCGGGACCCGGGCCGGAGAAGCCGCCACCGCCACCCTGCCCGAGGCGTTGCCCCTGTCCACCGGGCGTCTCCTCGGCCGCCAGGTAGCCGACCGACAACTCGGCGATTTCGAGGATCGCCGCCTCGAACCGCGTCTTCTTGCCGGCGTTGGCCTGCTTGATGGCGTCGCAGAAAAGCCCGTAGACCCACAACTCCTCCTGGGCAAGAAGGATTTGCGCCGTGGCGGCCTTGCCGTCGTCCGGCAACTGCGGCCAGTCGAACGACTGGTAGATCTGACGCTGGTTTTCCGGGCGCCACACGAGGCGAAAGTCGCGGCGTAACGCCGGTTTGGCACCCCCCTCGGCGGCGGCCCCACCGCGTTCGGTCATTCGTTCATCCGCCTCCATCCGCCCCGGCAGTTGCTTGACCAGTTCGCGGACGTCGGTCTGGTAACGGGTGCGGGCCGTGACGTCGAGGCTCGCTCCGGGGCGCAGGTTCTTCACCTGGGCGATGAACGGATCGCCGAGTTCCCGGGGCCAGACCCGGAGCGTCTCCTGGCTGTCCCAGAGCTTCCGCCACTCCTCGAAGGTCTCGCGCCGGACGCGTTCGGTTTCGGCGTCGACGACCGCCTTCCATTGGCCGTTGGGGTGGTGGGGTTTCTGCTCCACGCCCTTGATCTGCGCGACGGCGGCCTTGATCCTGCTCTGCTGCGCCTTGATCTGGCTGTCGAGGGACGCCTGGGCGACGAACAGGGTCGGCACCAGCACGCAGGGCAGCAGGCCGAGCATGAGCCAGAACTGGTGCTTGCCGACGAAGGCGATCACGGGCCGGAGATTGTCGGGGATTTGAAGCATGACGAGGCGCTCGCGTCAGTTCGGCTGCGGGACCGGAGGAGGCGACAGACCGGGAACCGTCGGCTGCCAGGCGAACTGCACCTTGAATCGCATCTCTTCGAGCTTGATTTTTTCCGTCCCGCCACTGGCCGCCATGCCCGGCTTCGGCTTGGCGACCTCGACGGTCTTCGGCTGCTCCGCTTCGACGACGACCGGAAAGCCGATGCCGAGATCCGCGATTGACACCTCCTGGCTGCCCTTGCCGGTGGACATCCGCACCCGGACTCCGTTCTGTCGGCCGAGCAGCCCGCGGATGAGCGTGGAATGGACGAAGTTCTCGCCATCCTTCGGCTTGTGCCGCTGTTCGTTGCGGAAGTGGTGGCCGCGAACCTCGACGATCCAGCCTGGCCCCACGGGCCCGGCCGGCGCGGGGGGTTGGCCGATCCCCGCGTCGGGCGTGGCCGGCGCGGGCGCGGCCGGCGCGGGTGCCGGGGCGGCCGCGTTGCCGTCGGTCCGTGCCCAGTCCTCGGTCTTGTCCCAGGCCCGCCTGACGCCGGCGAACCAGGCTTGCAGGTCGGCGTGGTATTCGCAGTCCAGGCTGTCGATGTGCAACTGGATCCGGTCCGCCGGGTTCTCCGCAGCCAGGTTGTCACGTGGCAGGACCGCCATCACGGCCCGGTACATGTCGAGCGTCTGGGCGCGACGGCCCTGGAGTTCGATCAGCGGTCGCTGCTGTCCGATCGTCCGCCGCAATTCCTCCCGGGCCGAATCGAACGCCCCGATCGCCTCCTGGGACGTTCGCGTGACCTCGGCGGCCTTGGCGAAGACCGGCGTGAAGTGGACGGGCAGGTAGCTCTCCCAGGCGACGTAGGAACCGGCGAAGCAGAACAGCGCCGCGACGACGAGTCCGATCGCGCCCGCGAGCATCGCCGGCTTCTTCGCCTCCACCATCCGGTCCACGGCGATCGCCGGCGGGAGCAGGTTCGTTCGCAGCGCCGCCATCCCGGCCGCCTGGAGAGCGAGTCCGTAGGCGGTGCCGAAGGCGAGCCGGTTCTCCCGGAAGGCGGGCGCCGCCAGCACCGCCTGGCCGGTGAGGTGGTTGAACTTTTCCAGCCGTTGGACGTCGAGCTGCAGCTGCTTTGCGACATACTCGGAGAGCCCGCGGAGCTTGGTCGTGTTGCCGAGCAGGAGCACCTTGCCGATCGTGGCGCCGCGGTCGGCGCCGGTGAAGTAGTTCAACGAGCGCTGCAGTTCCGAGGCGAACTCGCCGAACACCGGCCGCATGGCCTTGAACACCGCCTTGGGATCCTCGGCCCGCACGGCGTTCCGCTTCAGGTGCTCCGCCTTGCCGAAGGTCAGCTTCAGGTCTTTGACGAGGGCCCGGCTGAAGGTGCTGCCCCCGATCGGCATGCTCCGCTGCCAGATCCGCAGCCCGTTGGTGACGACGACATCGGTCGAATCGACCCCCGTGGCGACGAGCACGATCGACTGCGGCGGCTTGTCGGGATCGATGGTCGCCGGGTCGGGGAGTTGGTCGAACATCACCATGTTCGCCAGCGCGATCGGCGCCAGTTGGAGGATGTCCACCTCGATGCCCGCCTGCGTGAGTGGATCGAGCGCCTTCACGACCTGGTCGCGCTTCATCGCGAAGATCGCCACCTCGGCGTCGAGGACGAAGCCCCCCTCCTCCATGCCCCCCGCCAGCCGCTGCCAATCCCAGATCACCTGGTCGAGCGGAAACGGGATCTGCTGCCGGGCCTCGTAGCGGACGATGTCGGGGATCTTCTTGGCCTCGATCGGGGGAAGCTTGATGAACTTGGTCAGCCCCGACTGCCCCGGCACCGCGACGGCGATCTGATCCCCGACCACCGTGTTTCGTGCCAGAAACTCCTGCAGCGCGGTGCGGACCAGTTCAACGGGATCGGCGTCCGACTGGGAGAGCACCGTCGGATATTCGATGTAGTCGAAGGCCTCGGCGACCAGTTCGCGGGAGTCCGAGTCGGGGCGGCGGCAGCGCAGCGCCTTGAGCGCCGATTTGCCGATGTCGATGCCCCACACGTAAGGACTGCGGGCCATGGAAGGGATGTCCGGATGGGCCGGCGAACGGGGGGCCGGGGAATTCTCGGGGTCGGGAACCGACGCAGAGCTTGATCAATCGTAAAGAGCGGATTCGAGGCGTGTCAAACGACGTTTCTGCATCATGCCGGCGGAGCCGGGTGACCCGCCGGGGATGGATTACACTCTGCGTCATGGCCATCGAAAGCATCCAGGTGTTCCTCCCCTGTCAGACCCTCGACGGGTTCCCCGCCACGCTGGAGGAGGACGAGTCGGAGGACCTGCTCGCCGCCTGGACCGCCGCCTGGCATCCCGGCCTGCTTGCCGCCGCGGGCACGGTTCCGGCATGGGCCAGCGTCGACCTGCCCCCCGCCTCCGTGCCGACCACGCTGGAGATCGTGCCGGCCGCCCTCGACAGCCGCTTCGCTGGCCAGGCGGATGCCACGGTCGCTGCCGGCCCGCGGGTCCGTGGCGTCCGCGGCCGGGAGCAGATCGTCGCCGCCGCGCTCGCGGCCGGCGGCCTGCCGGCCGCGTCGCTCGACGCCGAACTGGAAGCCGAGTTCGTCGCCCTCGGGCTGGCCACGCTCCTCGCCGAGGTTCTCGCCCGGCGCATGCGTTCGGCCGCGAACCTGGAAGCGTCAGGCTTCGGAGCCGACGTCGTGACGGCGGCCCGGGCCGCGACGGCCGGCCGCACGGCCGAGGCCATTGAGGCGATCCGATCCTGCTACGTCCACCTCGAGACCGCCCGGGCCCGCTACTACCCGGTGGACTTTTGGGTCCTCGACCTCGTGCTTCTGGCGGAAGCCACGCTCGGGCCGCCGTTGCGGGCGGAGGTTGCCTCCCCCGCTCCGCTCGGCATCGTCGCTTCCGGGGCGACCGTCGCCGCCCTGGCGGCACGGCACCCCGACTCACTGGCAGCCGTGCGGGCCGCCGTGGCGGCGGGCCGCGTCACCCTCTGCGGAGGCCGTGACGACGACACGCCCGCGCTCGACGCGCTGGCGGCCGAGGGCGTCCTCGGGTCGCTGCGGGCCGGACAGGCCGTCTGGCGGGAGCAGCTCGGCACCGGTCCCACCGTCTATGCGGCCCGGGCCGGCTGCGCGAGCCCGCTGCTCCCTCAACTGCTCGGGCAGCTCGGCTACGTGGGCGCCATCTGGTCCAGTTTCGATGGCAGCCGGCTCCCCGAGCCGCACGCCGGGCTCGTCCGCTGGGAAGGGGCGGGCGGCAGTCTGATCGACGCCGTCGCCCGCCGGCCCGTGGACGTGCGCACGACCGCGGCGATCCTCGGCCTGCCGGAGCGGATCAGTGACGCGCTCGATCACGACCACACGCCGGTGCTCACGCTCGCCCACTACGCGGGCACCGCGAGCCGCTGGCTGGCCCCCCTGCGGCTCGCCGCCAGCCGCAGCACCTGCGTCGGCACCTTCGTCGCGCCGGAGGAGTTCTTCCGGCGCAGCGGGCATGTCGGCACGACGATGGCGTTCGTGGCCGACGACTTTCCACCGACGCGCCCCCCGGCTACGCCGCATGCGACCGGCGCGGCGTCTCGCGATCCGATCGCCGTCGCGATCGATGCCGCCGTGCGCGAGGCCGAGGGGATCGTCGCTGCCCGCGCCGCGCTCTCCGGCCTGCTGCGGCCGGCGCCGATCGCGACGCCCGCGGCCGCCCTGCCCCGTGGCGACGGCCGGCGCGGCCTGTGGAGCCGGCTCGTCGGCCGCAGCCGTTCGGGCCGCGACGACCTCCTGCTCGACAACGGGCTCGTGCACCTGCGCGCCCACCGCGAGTCGGGCGGCATCCTCGCGCTGCGCCGGCCGACCGATCGCGGCAATCGGGTCTCGCAGCAGATCGCCATCCGCTCGACATCGCGCAGCACCGACCCGGCCCGGCCGTGGAGCATGCCGGAGGATGTGGCCGAGTACACGCGGATGCGGGCCGACACCGTCGCGCGGCTGAGAACGGCCGCCGGTTCCGACTGTATCGAGAGCCATGGCCGGCTCGTGTCGGCCGCCGGCGCGGAGGTCGGCTCGTTCGTCCAGCGCATGGCGCTCGTCGCGGGGGCGCCCGTGGCCCTGCTCGACGTCGAGGTCCGGCTCGCGGCGACGCTCGAAGGCCCGCCGCTCGATCACCACGTCGCCTGTCGGTTCGCCTGGAACGAGAACGACGACGTGCGGATCCGGCGCAGCCTGCACGCCCAGGGGGTCGAGACGTCGCGGGGCTGGTTCACCGCGCCGCACTTCGTGAACCTCGAGCGGCAGGCGACCCGCGGACCCGAAGACGTGGTCACGATCCTCACCGGCGGGCTCCCCTGGCACACGCTCGCCGCGGGGCACGTCCTCGATTCGATCCTGCTCCTGCCCGGCGGCAGCGCGGCCACGCGCCGGCTCGCCATCGGCCTCGACCTGGAGCGGCCCTGGGATGCGGCCTTCGACTTCCTCGTGGGCCGGATCCAGCCGGCAGCGGTCGATGTTCCCGACAACCTGCGGCTCACCGCGGCGGCGCTCGAGCCCACTGCCGACGGCACGACCCGGGTCCGCGTCGGGCTGCTCGAATCCGTCGGCCGGGCCGGCGAGGTGCGGATCGGATGGGCTGCCGAGCCGATCCGGGCGGCGGCCTGCACGGCCGACGGCCGCAGCCGTGACGACAGCGGCGTGCGGATCGACGGGAGAACCACGGCCGTCCACCTCGGCGCCCACGAGTGGCTGCACCTCGACGTGGAGTTTCACCGATGATCATCACGCTCGACGGTCCCGCCGGCGCCGGCAAGAGCTCGGCGGCGCGGGCGCTCGCCGCCCGGCTCGGCTGGTGCTACATGGACACCGGGGCGATGTACCGGGCGATCGCGCTGGAGTCCCTCGACCGCGGCATCCCCCTCGACGATGCCGGCGCGGTCGCGGCCCTCGCCGAGTCGGTGGCGATCGAGTTTCGCGACGGCCGCGTGCTCGTGGATGGCCGCGACGTGTCCGTCGAGATCCGCACCGAGCGGATCACCCGCGCCACCCGGCCGGTGGCCGACGCGGCGCCGGTCCGCGAGGCGATGAAGCGCATTCAGCGCCGGATGGCGCAGGGGATCGACGTGGTCACCGAGGGGCGCGACCAGGGCTCGGTGGTGTTTCCACAGGCCGAGGTCAAGGTCTTCGTGACCGCCTCGGCGGAGGAGCGGGCTCGGCGTCGGCACGCCGAGGAAGTCGGGCGCGGCAACGGCATGACGTTCGCCGAGGTGCTCACGGCCCAGGCTGCCCGCGACGAGGGGGACCGGTCGCGGACCGTGGGGCCGATGCGGGCGGCGGACGATGCCGTGATCCTCGAGACCGACGGCCTGACGCGCGACGACGTCGTCGCCCGGCTCGTGTCCCTCGTCGAGGCGCGTCGGCGCGGGGACGCGGGGCCATGAGCGACGGCGCCGGTGGAGCGACGCCCGCCGCGCGGGCCGGCCGGCCGGCGACAGGCGGCGGCCACTCGACGTTCGGCCGCTGCCTGTACGCCGTCCTCTGGGTTCTCTGCCGCACGCTGGCCGTGTCGGTGTTCGGGTTTCGCGTTCGGTTCGCGGAGCCGCTGCCGGCGACGGGCGGGCTGCTCGTTCTCTCCAGCCACCAGAGCCATCTCGATCCGCTCCTCCTCGGTCTGGCGACCGACCGCCGGCTGTCGAGCCTCGCCCGGAGCACGCTCTATCGCTTCAAGCCGTTCGGCGCGGTGATCACCGCGCTCGACGCCGTGCCGATCGACCGCGAGGCATCGGCGCTGGCCGGCATGAAGACGGTGATCCGGCGGCTGGAGGGGGGGGCGGCCGTGATCCTCTTTCCCGAAGGGACGCGGACCCGCGACGGGCAACTCGGCGACGTCAAGGGGGGCTTCGCGATCATCGCCCGCCGCGCCGGGGTGCCGATCGTGCCGGCGGCGATCGTCGGCGCCCACGAGTGCTGGCCGCGGACGGCCCGCTTTCCCCGGCCAGGTCGGATCCGCCTCGAGTTCGGCAGCCTGCTATCTCCGGCTGCGGTCGCGGCGATGGACGACGAGGCGCTGGTGGCCGAATGCACCCGCCGTCTCGCGGCGCTCGACACCCGCGCCCGGGCCGCACTCGGCCCGCCGTTCGCGACCCGCTGAGCGGGACGCGCGGACTCACGGTGGCCCGTTCAGGAGAGCAGTTCGGGGAGCGGGCCGCAGGCCTTGGCGATGCTGCCGCCGTTGAATGCGTCGCAGGGCTTGCCGGCGGCATGCAGGAGCGAGCAGTAGAGGGCGTTGATCGCCGGGTTCGCCGGGTCCGACCTGGTGTCGATCTGCCGGATCGGGATGTCCCCCTGCGGCTTGTTGCCGTTCTCGTGCGCCCCCAGCTGATACGACAGGTACTGCCCCGCCTTGATCGAGCCGCCGAGCGTGCCGACCATTGCGAACGGCCAGTTGGCGCCGCTGGTGTGCTGGGTCTCGGCACAGTCACTTGTGAACACGAGCAGCGTGTTGTCGAGCATCGTTCCCTTCCCCTCGGGCACGGCCTGGAGCCGGGAGAGGATCCCCGCCGCCTGCGTGGCGATGTGGTGCCGGTAGAGCATCAGGACCTCCATCCCGGCGAGCTTCGTCTCCGGATCCTGCTGGCCGTGGCCGATGGAGTGGGTCGCGAAGCCGGTGATGCCGGTGTACAGGGTCTTGATCCAGCCCATGCCGGAGGAGATCGTGACGGCGTTCGTCAGCCCGGCGACGAGGGCGGCGCTCGCGATGTCGCACTGAGCGGCAACGAGCTCGGTCATCTTCTCGGGCTTGGCGGCGGGCTGCTTCGGGGCATGCCGGGCGAGCTCGCCGTTGGCGAACCGCTCGGAGAGCAGGCTGTCGCGGCGCGACAGCGACTCGAGCGCCGCGAGGTGGCCGTCGAGCTGCTCGCGCTCCGGGCCGGCGATCCGCTTCCGCAGCCGCTGCACGTCGCCGGCGACGAAGTCGAGGAGGTTCTTGCGGGCGAGGAAGTCGTTGCGGGTGGCGCCGATCCGGCCGAAGAGCGACTCGTAGGCCCGGTCGGGCTGGCACTGGAAGGCGATCGGTGCGCCGCGGCCCCAGGCCGACACGCCGTAGGCGGTGGTCGTGTTGCTGCCGGCGAGGATGCCCAGGGCCAGCAGCGGGATCACGCCGGGATTGATCTTGGCGAGGGCCGCGTCGATCGTCTCGCCGTGGGCGGCGTCATTCCCCTTGACTCCCGAGAGCGCGGCGAAGCCGCTGCCGTGCCCGTAGGCGCAGTGGCGGCCGTGCAGGCCCTGAACGATCGTCAGCCGGTCCTGAAACGGTGCGAAGGGCTTCAGGTCGTGGGGGAGTTCCTTGCCGGCCAGCGGCACGGAGACGGTCGTTTTCGTGTTCAGGTCGAGGTCCAGCGGCGCGCAGCCCCCCGCGTTCCAGCCGTTGTCGAAGAGGACGAAGATCACCCGCTTGGGCGGCACGAACGTGCCGGCGGCGCGGGCGGCGACCGACTCGAGGAACGGGGCGAGCAACAGGCCGCCGGTTCCGGCGGAAACACCCTTGAGCAGCGAGCGACGATCGAGCATGGCGGACTCCCTGCGATCACGGAGTGGCTGAAACGGTTTCGGACGGCGAGCGGACGATGAACGCGTCGGAGGAGAGCAGCGAGACGAGCAGGGCCCGCAGGCTGCCGCCGGAGTCGCGATAGGCCTTGTGGGCGGCGACGAGGACGGGGCCGTCGGCCAGCGTCTCGTTGCGGCCGATGAAGTAGCGGAACACGTGGCGGACGAACACCTGCTCGACCCGCTCGGAGGCGGCCAGTCGGGCGATCAGTTCGAGGGGATCCTTGACCGGGCCGTCGAGCCGCGGGTCGCCGCTGGCGATGATGGCACCGGTGGTGTCGAGCGGCACGGGCTTCATGACCCGCGGGGCGTTGGGGTTCTTGGCCTTGGCCTCCGCCGTCTTCTCCAGATCGACGACGAGTTCCTCGCGGCGGTGGCGGCCGAAGTGGTCGTACTGTTCGAACGGGAGGCCGAGCGGGTCCATGAGCTTGTGGCACTTCCAGCAGTACTCCTCGCGGGTCCGCGTCATGCGCTGGCGGAGCGAAACCTCGGGGGTGTCCGGGAGCTTGGCATCGACGCCGATCGGCACGTCGGGAATGTGGCCGCCGAGGAGCTTTTCGCGGATCCAGCGGCCGCGGTGGATGGCATGGTTGTCGAAGTTGGAGGACATCGCGACGAGCCAGGCGGGGTGGGTGAGCATGCCGGCCCGCTGGTCCGCCGGGACCGCGAACGGCTCCAGCCGCTGCAGCCGTTCGGTGTCGAAGTCGGCCGGCGCTCCCAGTCCGTAGATCGCCAGGGTGACCTTGGCGGGATCGCGGCCATTGGGAGCAGAGGGGAGCGTGAAGGGTTCGATCTTGTACTGCTTCGCTTCGGCGTCGAACGGCTTCCCTTCACGTTCGGCCCGTTCGCGGTCGCGGTTGAGCTTCGCCTGGGTTCGGTCGCGATGCTCCTTGCGACCGCGTGCATGCTGTGCGAACGGCAGCCAGTCCGTCGTCGTCAAGAGCGTTCGCAGCACGTCCCTGTCCGCCTTCAGGGTGCGCTTGACGAGATAATCAGCATCGCCGGAGAAGCCATCGGCCGACCAGCCCTTGCCGATACCGTTCTCCATCTGCGTGAGGTCGCACTTGAAGACGGTCGGCGCCGTCGGATGGGCGAAGAACTCGTTGAAGAAGCCGACGAGCCGCGACTTGGGGAACGTCGCATCGGCGAGGAGCCGCTCCAGTTCGCGGCGCACGTCGTCGCGGGAGGCGAGTCGTCCGGCGGCGACCGCCTCCAGCAGCGGCTTGTCGGGATCACGGTCGCCGAGCGTCTGCGTGATCGCCCGGGCGAGGGCGGCGGGCTCGATGATGCCGCGGCCGGCGGCGGCCTCCTCGATGCGATAGAGCAGCTCGGGCCGGCAGAGGATCGCGGTCAGGCAGCGGCCGATCGCCTCCTTGGGTTCGAAGTCGGTGAGTTGGGCGCGAAGAAAATCGGCGTACCGGTCGAGGTCGTCCGCCGCGACCGGCACGGGCAGCACCCTGCCGCAGAGTTCCTCCACGACCTTTCGCGCCTGGTCGCGGCTGGCCGCCTTGCCGGCGGTGATCACGTCCCGCGCGGAGCCGAGTCGATCCCAGTTCATCGTCTCCACGATCGCCTGACAGAACCGGAGGTGGGCCTCGATCTCCGACTCACCGATCCGATGCTCGAACGAGTAATCGGAGAAGTTCCAGCGCTGCTCCAGCTCCCACGGGGCGTCGACTTCCTCGAGGTTGTCGAAATCGGAGTCACGTCCCGCCGCACCGTCGCGGCGGAAGGCCGGGGCGCGGGCATTCATCTTGGTGGCGATCTGCCGTGCCATCAGCCGGTAGCCCCGCGGCGACAGCCGCCAGACTCGGCCGGGCGGCGGATTCGCGGAGCCGGGCGTGGCCGCGAACAGCGCGTCGTGATCGACCCAGTTGCCGCGGTCGGCCCGCAGCGGCTTGTGCTCGTCGAACGCCACGCCGCCGGCCCGCAGGGCGGACTTGATCCAGGCCGCAAGTGCCTGACGCGCGGCGGCCGTCGGCTGCTTCTCTCCCTCGGGGGGCATGAGGCCGTCCTCGACCTGCTGGAGCACCTTCTGCCAGACGACGAGATCGGCGGCCGTCGGGGAGGGGCCGAGCGTCTGCAGCGACAGGTCCCCCTCCGCATCCTTGGCACCGTGGCAGCGGATGCAGGCGGCGTCGAGGACGGCCTTCACGTCGCTTGGGAAAGCGCTGGCCAGGTCTGGCCGATCGGCGGCCTGAGCGGGTACCGCGATCGCCAGCCAGGCAACCGCCGCGAAGCGAACCCGGCACGACGGCGTCGATCGCAACCGACCAACCAGGCGTGAAAGCACGGGAGTGCGTTAGTCAGGAGGGCCACACCGGGACGGACCCGTTTGTGGGTTGGATTTGCCACGGAATTCCAAGAGTATCACTCGTCCACCGGCCGGGCAATCGAGTGGCCGAGCGGACCCAGCCCCTGCAATCCTTCCTGTTCTCCTCCTTGAGGGGGGTCAGTCCGCTGCGGGCTCGTCGCCCCGGGCGCGTCGGAATGGGTCGATGGAGCCGCCGTCCTCCTGGACCGGAGGAGCGTTCGTCGGCCGGAAGCCGGGTAGGGTCGGCCAGCCAAGGTTCAGCCCCGGCCACGTCATCGGTGCCGCCCCGGGTGCGGTAGGCCCGGCTGGCGGTGGACTGTTCACTGGGGGTATGGGCGGACGACCGCCCCCGAGGATCTCGGCCGGTGCCGGAAAGCCGCCGCCGGATGGCAGGGCGACCGGCTGCACCGGCATGCCCGCGGCTCCAGGTTCGAGGACACGCACCGACACATCGTCGATCAGCGCCCGGCCCAGTCCGGTGAGGGCAAAGGTCACGACGAGCGGTTCGTCGGTTTCCGGGGGCACGATCCGGTACAGCGTCACGCGTTTCCAGTCGCGGGTCGTGCCGACCCGTTCGGCCAGCGCCGGACCGCCCAGCGAATCGAAGACGAGCAGGCCATCGACGCTGCCACGGATCGGCTCCGGCGCCCAGACACGGGCCGAGATCTCCACGAGCTTCCCGGGCGGTGCCCGCAGCGGCGGGGTCGTCACCCACACCGGCGGCGTCTCGACGACGGCCGGCGTCGCGGCCGGGTCGGCGGGGGTTGCCGCCAACTGCAGGCTGCCGGCACCGGCGAAGGCACCGTCGCGGACGACCTCGACGGCCGCGCGGATGTCGGCGTCTGGCCGGGCGAAGTGCCGCCAGCCGGCGGCGGCGAGGTCCTCGACCCGCTCCATGCCGCCGCCGGGGAGCAGTTCGGCGCCCGGCACGGCCGTGGCGACCGCCGCGGTGAACATCCACTGCTCGGCGACCGTCGCGTCGGATACCGCCAGCGGGCTGGCCGTGAGCGAGATGATCGATCCGGTGCCCTGCACGCCGCGCTCCCAGGCGAGCCGCTCGAACTGTCCGGCGATCGCCGCCGCCCGGCGATACCGCGTGGCGGCCGCCACTGGATCCGCGGCCACGATCGCCTCGGCATCGACCGCCGCCTGGCGCGCCGCGTTGAGCATCTCGGCGACGGGGAGGTTGCCCAGCGCCCGCGGCGGCAACCGCTCGAGCAGGCGGGCATCGGCCGCGAGCACGAGCGCCGCGGCCGTGCGGGCCGCGGCCACCTGCTCCGGCAGCCCGTCGCGCAACCGGGATTGCACATGGGCGGTGACGGCGGGTTCGCCGCTGACGAGGATCAGCGCGTGCGCGTGGAAATCCTCGAGGGAGACGATCATGCCTCCGGTGCCGCGGCGTTGGGCGAGCGGTCGCAGGCCGCCCGGGGCAACCTCCCATGCCCGGTGCGCCTCGGGCACGCCCGGCACGAGCACGG
Source organism: Planctomycetia bacterium (assembly GCA_014192425.1). NCBI lineage: Bacteria > Pseudomonadati > Planctomycetota > Planctomycetia > Planctomycetia bacterium. The sequence continues at coordinate 53,319 of BJHK01000011.1, forward strand.
TCAGCGGCGCGTTGGTCCTGGGCACGGCGCCGTCGTAGCGGCGGGCGCAGATCTGCGCGCCCGGTGCGGTCCGCCAGACGAGGACCATGCGGGCCCGCGCCGCCTCGAGCACGAAGGCCTGCACGTCGGGGCTGCTCGCCTGGGCCGGCGCCGAAAACCTCCCCGCCGCCCCCCATGGCTCGAGGGCGGCCAGCAGGAGGTTGGTCTCCCGGACCGCCGCCGCGCGGAGCTGCGACTCGGTGTCGCTGCCGTCGATCCGTCGCGACGACGTGTAGAGGATGCCGCGGACGCCGGCGGCCACGGCAGAGAGCGAGGCCAGGCAGAGGCTTTCCGGGTCGACCGCCAGGCCGTTGCTGCCCACACCTGCGAGCAGCGCCGCCTGACGGGCCGCCCGGGGGTCGATCTCGGTGGCCAGCGTGGCGAGGAGCGGCGTGCCGGGCCGGGCCAGCCGGGGCCGCTCCCGCAGCCAGGCCATGTAATCGCCGAGTTCGAGGCTGGTGCCGAGCACCGCCCGCCGCGCCACCAGCATGTCGACGTGGCGGGACACGCCGCGGATCGCCGAGTCGGCCGAGGCGATGACCGGCCTGGTGGGCCGCAGCAGGTCGCACTCCTTGACCCTTCGGGCCCGTTCGGCGAGCGGCTCGACGTCCGCCTCGGCGAGCCCGCTGCCGAGGTCCCAGATCAGCACGCGGTCCCAGTTGCGCAGCACCGGCGCGGGGGTCGGGTCGCGGACGTCCACCTCGGGCAGCGGTGGCGGCGGACAGATCACCCACATGCCCGCCTGCCGCGCCTCGGCGAGGAGTTCGCGCGGGGCCGGCTCCGCGAGTCGGACGCAATTGAAGCCCAGCGCTGCCAGCGTTGCCAGCGGCTCGCCGCGGTGCTCGATCGCGCGGGGGAAGAACGGCACCCCGGCCACCTCGACGACACCGCTCGTCAGGCCGGCCGGAGGATCGTGGACCACGGGCGCCTCGGCCGACACCGTCACGACCCCGGCGTGTCGTCCGGAATCGGTGCGCGGCGGTCCGGCGTCGACGGGCACCACGCCGTCGAGCGCGGCCGCCTCGACGTCGATCTCATGACGACCGGGCTGCGGCTGGAGGTCGAGGACGAGGTGTGTGATCGCCGCGCCGGCGAGGTCGCCCGCCCCATGCTCGAGCCGGAGTGCAGGCAGCCGCGTGGCGAGTTCCGCCGGAACCCGGCCGATGACCAACTGCTCCCAGCGGCCGACATCCCGCGATGTCGGTCCCGGCACGAGCAGTTCGACCGGTTGGCCCGTCTTCCGCGAGATGAATCCGGGCAGCACGACCCGGGCCGCGAGCCGGACGTCGGGGCGATTGGCCCGGATCCAGACGGCGGCGTGGAACTCGTCGATCACGGCCACGGGACCGACGTCCATTTCGATCCGCGGCCGAGTTCCGGCCACGACTTCGACGACGAACCGCGCACAGGGCTGGGCCCGACGGCCGCCATCGTGGACGACCGCGTGGGTGCCCCGCGCCGGAGCATCGGCCGCAACGAGCCGCCAGGTCGAGCCGGCCGGTGCCGGACCCGGGGCGGCCGCGCGCGCGGGCTCGGCTGCCAGGGCGATGGCCGCGAGCAGGGCGATGGCCGCGAGCAGGGCGATGGCCGCGAGCAGGGAACGTGCGCCGGACGCCCGCAGCGACCGTGACATCGGACACCCCGCTCCGCGACCGGGGGCTGGCTGAGGGTGCATGGCAGTCGCCGACCACAGGCCGGAACCGTGGGCAAACCGGGCCGGAGGCGGCCCGAGCGGGGGCTGCGCAGGACTCCGGGAACCATCCGGGCTTGTAGCAGCCCGGCGGGAGACGGCTCCAGACCAGCTCCTGCGGCCGCTGGCCGGTACAGCCAGCCCAGCTTCTCCGGGCTTCCCCGGGCTGCGGGCTTGCAGCGCTGGCGGCGACCGCGATTATGGGGGTGGTTCTCCGCCGCCTCCGCACGACTGCGGACCGCTGCGGCAGGGACGGCGGCAGCGTCATGCACTCACTCACATCGGAGCAACTCGCGCAGGCGATCCTCGACCTCGAACTCGTTGCACCGCTGGAGCTGGAGACCGGGTTCCGTGAGGCCGGGGGCCGCGGCACGTCGGCGGAGGCCCTCGGTGCGGCGCTCGTGCGTCGGGAGCTCCTCACCGGCTACCAGATCGAGCGGCTCATGCGCGGCGACCGGCGCGGATTCTTCTACGGTCGCAGCACGATCCTCTATCAGGTCGGGGCCGGGTCGTTCGCCCGCGTGTTTCGGGCCGTCGATCGGGACACCGGGAAGATCATCGCCGTCAAGGTGCTGCGCAGCCGGCACGCGAAAGACATCGAGCGGCAGCAGGCCTTTCGTCACGAGGGCGAGATGGGCCGCCTGCTCCGCCATCCCAACATCGTCGCCATCGAGGAGGTCGGCGCGGAGCATGGCAGCAGTTACCTGACGATGGAGTTCGTCGAGGGGCAGACGCTGCGCGAGCTGGTCAAGCTCCGGGGGGCGGTCGACCTGCCGCGGGCGCTCGACCTGATCCAACAGCTGGCCGCCGGGCTGGAGTACGCCCATCGGCGTGGTGTCACCCACCGCGACCTGAAAGCCTCCAACGTGCTCGTCTCGTCAGCGGGCCGGGCCAAGCTCGTTGATTTCGGCCTCGCCGGGATCGACGAGACCGGCGACGCCTTGCTGGGCCGGATCGATCAGCCGCGGACGATCGATTACGCGGCCCTCGAGAAGCTCACGGGGATGCAGGACGATTGCGCTCGCAGCGACATCTTCTTCTTCGGCACGCTGGCACAGCTCGTGCTCACGGGCCAGCCGACGCTGGCCGAAACCCGGGACCGCAGCCAGCGAAGCGACCCGGGTCGGTTCCAGAGGATCGTGCCGCTGGCGACCCGGGCGCCCCACCTGCCGCGGGACGTCATCGAAACGATTGGCCGGATGACGCTGCTCGATCCGCTGGAGCGCTGGCAGACGGTGGCCGACGTGCGCCGGGCCGTGGAGCAGCTGGCCGAAGCGCACGTCGGGGGGGGGGATGCGTCGCCGGCGGCGGCGCTGCCCTCCGGCGGCCCCGCGCCGACGATGAAGGGGACGCTGATGCTCGTCGAGCCGGGCGAGACCGCGCAGCGGTCCTTCCGGGAGTTTTTCAACGCCCTTGGCTATCGCGTCCTCGTCACGGGCAACCCGCGGCGTGCCCTGACGATATGCGACGCGCGGAACCGATCGGTCGACTGTCTCGTGCTCAGCAGTCACGCGTTGGGCAACGAGGCGGTCGAGGCCTTCAATGCGTTGTCGGCTGATCCTGCCTACGCCACTCTGCCCGCGGTGCTGGTGGCTGGGGAGACGCAGACAGCTGTCGATGCGATGGCGCGGGTCGACGCGTTGCGCCGGGTCACGCGGTTGCCGATCCGCAAGCGGGAGTTCGCCTGTCTGCTCGAGGAGTTGCTCGGCGCGCCGCGCAAGCCCGATCCGGCGTGACCGCACGCCGTCCCGGCGGCCCGTTGGCGTGCCCAGTAACGCGCTTAATCGCACGCAGCGGGCTGTGATCACGCAGCCCGTCGGCGACGGCCTCCGTCTGCTTTGCGAGCTTCGCTCGCTCTCGTAAGGCCGCCCTCCAGGCGGCCAGTTGGGCGCGCCCACCCGCACGGGCCCAGCGCTGCAACGACGCCCGGCTGGAGGCCGGGCGGCTCGGCGCGGCGAACCTTGGCTTCGCCCCGCCGAGCGTAAGCCTGTCGGGGCCATGGATGGCCCGACAGGCGCGATATACAGAACCTTGGCTTCGCCCCGCCGAGCGTAAGCCTGTCGGGGCCATGGATGGCCCGACAGGCGCGATATACAGAACCTTGGCTTCGCCCCGCCGAGCGTAAGCCTGCGAGGGCCAGGATGGCCTCGCAGGCGCGATACACAGAGCGTAAGCCTGTCGGGGCCATGGATGGCCCGACAGGCGCTCTATTCAGATGTAATACATCGCATCGCCGGACCGGCAGCGGGCCGTGAGGTCGGCGAGCGTGGTGCCGCGGAGAACATCCGCCTCCGCGCGGGCTGCCGCTTCCCACGTCTCGACCAGCAGCCCCGCCAGCCGCGACCGCTGCCCAAGCGCGACGCTGACCGGGGCCACGTCCGTGCCCGGCCCCTCGATTGCCACGCGCAGGTCCTCGAGCGTGATCTCCTCCGGATGCCGGGCGAGACGGTAGCCGCCAGCCGCGCCGCGGACGCTGGCCACGATGCCGGCGTGCTTGAGCCGGAGCAGGATGTGGACGAGGAACCGGGCCGGCACGCCCTGCGCCGCGCAGATTTCGCGGATCCTCACCGGCTCCTCCGCCTGCCAGTGCCGGGCCAGTTCCAGCGCGGCGATGGCGGCATACTCGGTGCGGGCGGACAGTCGCATCGCGTCCTCGGTTCTGGCGGGCCTCAGTGGCCCCCGGTGTGCAGGCCGCACTCCGTCTTGGCCGTGCCGCTCCAGCGGCCGGCCCGTTCGTCCTCGCCGAACGTGATCGCCCGGGTGCAGGGCGCGCAGCCGATGCTCACATACCCCTGGTCGTGCAGCGGGTTGTAGGGCACGTCGTGCTTGACGATGGCGTCCCAGACCCTGGCCTTCGTCCAGGTGGCGAGCGGCGAAATCTTGACGACGCCGAACTTGTGGTCCCAGCCGACGATCGGCGCCGTGGCGCGATCGGGGCTCTGGTCGCGGCGGATGGCGGTCATCCAGGCTTCGAAGCCCGCCAGCACGCGGCGCACGACGGCGAGTTTGCGATCGGCGCAGCAGCGGTCGGGGTCTGTGCGGTAGAGCGGACCGCCATGCAGCCGCTCGTAGTCGGCCACGGGCGAGTCGGGTCGCTCCAGCACCACTTCGATGCCGTAGCGGGCCGCGATCCGGTCGCGGAGTTCGAGCGTCTCGCGAAACTGGTAGCCCGTGTCGAGATTGAACACGTGCATGCCCGGCGCGACCGTCGCGATCCAATGAAGGATCAGGCAGCCCTCGGGGCCGAAAGCCGTGGCCATGGTCAGCCCGGTCCCGAATCGCTCCCACGCCCAGCGGATGATCTCCGCAGGCTCGGCCGACTCGAGCTTGCGGCTGGCCTCGGCCAGTTCGGCGCGGACCGCCGCCGAGGCCTCGGCCACAGGGCCGCCCGCCGCTGCTGGGCCGACAGAGGCGTTCGCCACGATCAAATCCTTACAAAAGTGGTCATGTATGAGAGGTATGATAGCCAACCGCCGGCTTCATCGGCAGCCTGTGCATCGCGGACGCAGCAACGGCCGCTGAAACCGGCAGACTCGCCCCCTTTTCGCCCCCCTCTCCCCCTTTTCGCCCCATTGTCCGATCATGCCGGGCAGCGGTGTCCCGCGACCGACGCGGGGCCGTTCGTGGAGGAGGCTCGGCATGGCGCGCAGCGTCGCATTGGCGGTCGATCTCGGGGCGTCCGGAGGCAGGGTGCTGTCGGGCGCGTTCGACGGACGGATCCTGGAACTCGAGGAACTCCACCGCTTCGACAACCAGCCGCTGCCGTTCGGCGGCCGCCTCGTCTGGGACCTGCCGCTCCTGTGGCGCGAGGTGGTGGCCGGCCTGCGGCTGGCGGCGCAGCGGCACGGCCGCGCCGTCGCCAGCGTCGGCGTCGATACCTGGGGCGTGGACTTCGCCTTTCTGGGCGCCGACGGCGACCTGCTCGCCAATCCGCTCTGCTACCGCGACCCGCAGACGCGCGGCATGCTCGCCGCGGCGGAGCGGACCGTGCCGCGGGCCGACATCTTCGCCGCCACGGGGCTGCAGTTCATGGAGATCAACTCTCTCTACCAGCTGCTGGCGATGCAGGCGCGCGGGTCGACGGCGCTGGCCTCCGCCGCCCGGCTGCTGATGATCCCCGACCTGTTCCATTGGCTTCTCAGTGGCGAGGCATCGAACGAGCGGACCAACGCCTCCACCACGCAGTGCTTCGATCCGCGCACGGGCGACTGGGCGTTTCCGCTCCTCGAGCGATTCGGCCTGCCGCGGCTGATCTTCGCACCGATCGCCGCGCCGGGCACGAGCCTCGGCGGCCTGCGGCGCGAGGTCGCGGAGGAGACCGGTCTGGCCGGAGTCCGCGTCCTCCTCCCCGGCACGCACGACACGGCCAGCGCCGTGGCAGCCGTGCCGGCCCTCGACCCGCCGAGCAGCCGGCCCGACTGGTGCTACGTCAGCCTCGGCACCTGGGCGCTGGTGGGCGCCGAACTCGACCAACCGCTGATCACGCCCGCGTGCCTGGCCCACAACTTCACCAACGAGGCCGGCGTCGGCGGCACCACCCGGCTCTTGAAGAACGTCTGCGGCCTGTGGCTCGTGCAGCAGTGCCGGGCCGCCTGGCAGCGCGAGGGGAAGGGTTGGACCTGGGACCAGCTCACGGCGCTGGCAGCAGAGGCCGCCCCGCTGCGCACCATCATCGATCCCGATCACCCCGCCCTCGTCGCCCCGGCCGACATGCCGGCCGCGATCCGCATTCTGGCCCGGGAGACGGGGGAACCGGTGCCGGAGACGACGGCCGCCGTCGTGCGCACGGCGCTGGAGAGCGTGGCTGCCGCGATCCGCCGGACGCTCGGCCGGCTCGACGCCCTGCTCGGTCGCCGGGTCGGCACCGTCCACGTGGTCGGCGGCGGCGTCCGCAACCGGCTCCTCTGCCAGATGATCGCCGATGCCACCGGCCGACCGGTCATCGCCGGCCCCGTCGAGGCCACGGCGATCGGCAACCTCCTCGTCCAGGTCGCGGCCCGCGAGGGGGCCGTCGACCTGCGGGCGCTGCGGGCGATCGTTCGCGACAGCTTCGAGCTCGATCGCTACGAGCCCGGCGACGCCGGCGCCTGGCAGGCACGGCTCGGCGGCTGACGGCGGTCCGCCATCAATGCTGCCGCCACAGGCCCGGGTTGAGCGCGAGCACGATCATCACGATGAACGAGAATCCGATGATCACGGCCGCCCAGATGGCGACCTTGAGCCACGACTCCGCGCGACGCTCGTCGGCCAGCTGCCGGCGGCGCTTCTGTTCCCGGCGATACTCGATGCTGTCGGTGGCGCGGAGCACGAAGAAGGTGTTGCACGTCGGGCAGACCACCTGCTGGCCGAGCAGATCCTCGCGGACGTCGAGCACGTGGCCCTTCGGGCAGGGGATGTGGTAGACGAGCGAGTCTGCGGGCTGACCGGCGTCGTCATCGGCATCGTAGGGCACGGGCGCGTCGGTCTCGACGTCCAGGCCGGCCAGCTGCTCCGCCTCCACGCCCGGCTCATCGTCGGCGTCCTCCCCGGGGAGGCGGAATGTCCGACGCGTCGGCCTGCCGTCGTCCGGCAACGGGTCGATCTCGATGCCCTTCACGCGGCCGTGGCAGAGCGGACAGACCGTGCGGCCCTCCTCGACGATGGCCGTGCCCCGGTAACCGCAGATGCAGGAGATGCTCTCGGACATGGGCATAATGGTAGCAAAAAGCGGCACCGACGGAGCCACCGCCGCCGCGGTCAGGCGGCCCGCTGCTGGGCCGCCGGCCGCTTCCGCACCGTGCCGTGCTCGACCTCGAGGATCGAGTTGGCGAGGGCGAGCGTGCTCGCCCGGTGGGTGATCATGATCACGGTCCGGTTCTCGACGTAGGCGGCGAGCGCCTCGTGGATCAGCCGCTCGCTCTCCACGTCGATCTGGCTCGTCGCCTCGTCGAGGACGAGGATCTCCGCATCCCGCAGAAACGCCCGGGCCAGCGCGATCCGCTGCCGTTGGCCGCCGGAGAGACGGAAGCCATTGGGGCCGACCATCGTCCGGTAGCCCTCGGGGAAGTCGGCGATGAACTCGTGGGCATGGGCCTGGCGGGCCGCCGCCTCGATCTCCTCGTCGCTGGCCTCCCAGCGGCCGTAGCGGATGTTGTAGAGGATCGACTCGTTGAACAGCTCGGTCTGCTGCGTGACGAGGGCGATCCGCCGGCGCAGGTCGCGCAGGGCGAGATCTGTGAGCGGCACGCCGTCGAGGAGGACGCGGCCCTGGGTGGGGTCGTAGAACCGGCAGATCAGGTTCACGAGCGTGCTCTTGCCGCCACCGTTGGGGCCGACGATCGCCACCCGCTCCCCGAAGGCGATCGAGACGTTCACATCGCGGAGCACGGTGTCGATGCCGTCGTAGCTGAACGACACGCCGTCGAGTCGGATCTCCCGGTGCGGCGAGGGGAGCGCCCGCGGCGCGGACGCCTCGCTGAGCTTCGACGGTGTGTCGAGGAGCGGATACAGCCCCTGGGCGCCGACGATCCCCATGTTGAACCCGGTGATCACGGCGGACAGCTTGCGGACCGGATCGCTGGCCCCGATCAACAGGCCGAAGAACACCATGATGCCCGACACGGTCATCGGCTGGTCGGTCATCGTGATGCCGAAGATCTTCGTCTCCTGGTTGATGACCAGCCATGCCCCCACGGCGATCGACGTCGCCACCATGCCGATGCCGAGGATCTCCGTGATCGGGTTGGCGAGGGCGTGGTAGAAGGCGTGCCACATCCCGGTCCGCATCATGTCGCCGGTGCAGGTGCGGAACCGCTGCCGCTCGAAGTCCTCCATGGTGTAGGCCTGCACGGTCAGGACGTTGTTGAGAGCCTCGAGGAGGACGTGATGGAAGCCGCGGGAGCGGGCGAGGATGCTCTTCGAGACCCCGCGGATGCGCCGGTTGAGCCAGACCATCAGGAAGCCGACGACGGGGGCCAGCGTCAGGCAGGCCAGTGTCAGCCGCCAGGAGACGATGAACGCCCCCCCCAGGCAGCCGAGGATCTTCAGCGGCTCGGTGATCGCGCCGCCATACACCGTGGTGATGCCGCTGGCGAGCATGTCGGCGGTGTGCGTTACCTGGGCCATGAAGCCCGCCGATCCCTGGCGCATGAACTGCGCCCGGTCGAGTTCCAGCGCCTTGTCGAAGACCTTGGCACGGATGGTGCGGCTGATGTCCATCGCCACCCAACTGACGAGCATCGTCCCGGTGAGCAGGAGCACGTGCTTGAGGACGGTGCTGAAGACCACGAAGGCCACGACCACGAGCACGGTCTTGAAGGGGTCGATCGGCAGCAGGCGATCGAGCCACGGGCCGAGCCACTCGCCCCAGGCGACGACCCGGCCGTCGGCCGCCTGCTTCTGCTCCAGGAGTGCCAGACGGTTGCGGTCAGTGGCGAGTTCCGCTCCGCCGCCCTCCGCGCCGGCGAGGCGGGCCTGGACCGCCGTGCGCTCGGCGTTGGCCCCCTCGATCCGCTCGCGGGCGGCGGCGACCTCGCGCCCGTTCCAGGACTGCAGCGATTCCCCCTTGAGGGTCACCTCGATGATCGGGTGCAGGGCCGCGATATTCGCGCTCCACAGGGCCGCGACTGCCGCCGAGCAGAGCATGGCGGCGGCCAGCAGCGGCCAATTCTTGGCCGCTTCGCGGAGGGCGCGGAGAAAATAGTGCATGGGCAGGCTGTTCCAGGAGTGCCGCGCGTCGCACGGCCACCCGCTAAGGAATCGGCTCCACGGGACGTTTGCCCCACCGCGCGGCCGTTGGGGTCGGCGCGGGCAGGATGCGCGGGACCGGGCAGGATGGGCAGAGTCGCCCGCCGTGCCTTCCCGAGCGGCCGGGGAGGTTAGTGACCACGCCGCGCCGGTTCAAGGGCGGGTTTGCGGCGGAAACGAGGGGATTTCCCGCGTCAGCCCCGGGCCGCCCCCAGCCGCAGTTCGGCCGCCAGCAGCGTGTTGGCGATGAGCATCGCCACGGTCAGTGGGCCGACGCCCCCGGGCACCGGGCTGATCCAGCCGGCGACCCCGCGGACGGACTCGAAGGCGACGTCGCCGACGAGCCGGCCGGCGACACGGTTGATTCCCACGTCCACGACCGCCGCCCCGGGCTTGACCATGTCGGCCGTGATCAGGCCCGGCCTGCCGACCGCCGCCACGAGAATGTCGGCCTGCCGGGTGATCGCCGCCAGGTCATGCGAGCGGCTGTGGGCGATGGTCACCGTGGCGTCGCCGCCGCGGCCCTTCCCGGCGAGGAGCAGGGCGAGCGGCTTGCCCACGATGTCGCTGCGGCCGACGATCACCGCATGTCGGCCGGCGGTCTCGATCCCGGCGTCGATCAGCATCCGCTGCACGCCCGCGGCCGTGCAGGGGACGAACCGCGGTCGCCCCTGCGAGAGGAGCCCGGCGTTCTCCGGATGGAAGCCGTCCACATCGCGATCGGGGGGCACCGCGTCGAGGACTTTCACCATGTCGACGTGGGGGGGGAGGGGGAGCTGCACGAGGATCCCGTCGGCCGGCCCCGACTCCTCGGCGGCCAGCGACGTCACGAGGGCCACGAGCTCGTCGGTCGTCGCCGTGACCGGCACCGGCACCACCTCGGCGTCGATGCCGACACGGGCCGCGGCGGCCGCCTTGCTCTTCACATACGAGGCGCTGGCGGCGAGTTCCCCCACGAGGACGACGACGAGCCGCGGCTTGCGGGCGAACATCGCGGCGAATGTCCCGACCTCGGCCCGCAGGTCCGACTCGATCCGCGTCGCCAGCGCCCGGCCGTCGAGCAGCGTGGCCGGCCCGCTCATTTCGTCTCCTCCAGGTACAGCATCCGCAGCTGGTGCTGCATCTCCTCGAGGAGAGTCTCCTCCTCGGCGGAGAGGTTGCCGCGCGTCTTCGCCTCCAGCATCGCCAGCGTGTCGATGAAGTGCTTGGCCGTGGCGACGTTCTTCAGCGCCTTGTTGGTGATCGGGTTGGGGATCCGGCCGAACGCCATCAGCGCCTGCGTGAACAGGGTGTGGACGAGAAACTCGAACGTGGCCGGCGGTGTCCGCACCGGGTTCGCGGCGGCTGCGTCGGTGATCTCGGTGTCGGTGGAGGGATCGTCGCTCATGGTGGCTCCAGGGTGCTGTGTCGTGCTGATTGTGACTGGAACAGTTCGGGGTTGCCCATACCCCGCTCGCCGGACGTTCGCTGCGGGCTTCATGCCCTTCGCTCACTCGATGCTGGCTGCGCTCCGCCATCCTGGCTGCGCTTGCCAGCAACGCCGTCTCTCGGGGCCTGGGCAACCCCTCATGGATGACGCCGTCGACACATGCCCTTTCGCTGGGGTGGGGTGGATGGTGTGGGTGGCGGCGCGGCTCAGGTCTCCGTCACCCAGGCGCTGCCGGCGTGCCGCTCCACCGCGGCGGCTACGAGGCCCTTGAACAGCGGATGGGCGGCCGTCGGCTTGCTCTTGAACTCCGGATGAAACTGCACGGCCACGAACCACGGATGGTCGGCCAGCTCCACGATCTCCACGAGCGAGCCGTCGGGGTTCGTGCCCGCCACGACGAGGCCGGCCCGCTCCAGTTCTGCCCGGTAGCGGGAGTTGAACTCGTAGCGGTGCCGGTGCCGCTCCGAGATCCGCTGGCTGCCGTAGGCGGCCGCGGCCCGCGAGCCCTCGAGGAGCACGGCCGGCTGGGCGCCGAGCCGCATCGTCCCTCCCTTGTCCACGACGGCATGCTGCTCGTCCATCAGGCAGATCACGGGGTGGGGCGTGTTGCGGGCGAACTCGGTCGAGTGCGCCCCCTCGAGGCCCGCCAGGTTCCGGGCCACGTCGATCACCGCGCACTGCATGCCCAGACAGATGCCGAGGAACGGCAGGCGGCGCTCGCGGGCGAAGCGGATCGCCTCCACCTTGCCCTCGATGCCGCGTTCGCCGAAGCCCCCCGGCACGAGCAGACCGTCGAAGCCGGCGAGGAGCCGCTCCGCCCCCTCGCGCTCGATGTCTTCGCTCTTGATCGGCTGGACGCGGACCTGCGTCCGGCAGGCGATGCCGCCGTGGTCGAGGGCCTCGTAGATGCTCTTGTAGGCGTCGCGGTGCTCGGCGTACTTGCCCACCAGCGCGATCGACACCTCGTGCTCCGGGTTCCGCAGCCGGTGGAGGATGTCGTGCCACTCGTCGAGGTCGGCGGCCCGGGCCTGGATGCCGAAGCGGCGCAGGATGATCTCGTCGATCCGGTTGGACTGCAGCGACAGCGGCACCTCGTAGATCGAGAAGTCCTTGTCGCGTTCCTCGATCACGGCGTCGAGGGGCACGTTGCAAAACAGCGCGATCTTCTCCCGGTCCGACACGTCGAGGCCGCGCTCGGTGCGGCACACGAGGATGTCGGGCTGGATGCCGATCTGGCGGAGCAGGCCGACCGAGTGCTGGGTGGGCTTCGTCTTCAGCTCGCCGGCGGCCTTCAGGTAGGGGACGAGCGTGAGGTGGATGAAGATGCAGTTCTCGCGCCCCACCTCCAGCGGAATCTGCCGAATCGCCTCCAGGAAGGGCAGGCTCTCGATGTCGCCGACGGTGCCGCCGATCTCCGTGATGACGACGTCGGTGTCGGCGTCGGCGAGCTGCTTCACCACCTCCTTGATCTCGTTGGTGATGTGGGGGATGACCTGCACCGTCTTGCCGAGAAACTCGCCGCGCCGCTCCTTGTTGATCACCGACAGGTAGATCTGGCCGGTGGTGTAGTTGCTCTGCCGGGTGAGCTCGGTCGACGTGAACCGCTCGTAGTGGCCGAGGTCGAGGTCGGTCTCGCTGCCGTCGTCGAGGACGTACACCTCGCCATGCTGGTACGGGCTCATCGTGCCCGGATCGACGTTGATGTACGGGTCGAGCTTCTGCATCCGGACCCGCAGGCCGCGGGCCTCGAGCAGCATCCCGATCGATGCCGACGTCAGCCCCTTGCCCAGCGAGCTGACGACGCCCCCGGTCACGAACACGTGCTTGGTCACGGTGCGAGCTCCTTCCCGTCCGCCGGCCGCTACGGCCGTCAACACGACCGTTTCCGCCGGCGATTGAACCAGCGGCGCCGGCGGCGGTCAAACCCCGCCCCTCTCCCGGCCCGGCGGACCAGGAGAGACGGTTTTCTTCCCCGGCGCGTGGTGTAGAGTTTGGGTCATGCACTCCCCAGTCGCCCCCGTGCCCGCCGGCGGCAGCCAGCCGACGTCCAACCTGCGGATTCGCAGCCTGGAGCCGCTCGTTCCCCCGGCCCGGCTCTGCGCCCTGTTGCCGCTCGATGTCGCCGCCACGCAGACGATCGTCGCCGGGCGACTGGCCGTGGAACGGATCCTCGCCGGCGACGACCCGCGGCTGCTGGTGGTCGTGGGCCCGTGCTCGATCCACGACCCCGACGGGGCCCGCGACTACGCCCGCCGGCTGCACGGCCTCGCCGGCCGCGTCGGCGACCGGCTGCTGGTCGTGATGCGGGTGTACTTCGAGAAGCCGCGGACCACCGTCGGCTGGAAGGGGCTGATCAACGATCCGCACCTCGACGACACCTTCGACGTCGCCACCGGCCTGCGGCTGGCGCGGAGCCTGCTCATCGAGATCGCCACGCTCGGTCTCCCCACGGCCACCGAGTTCCTCGAGCCGATCACGCCGCAGTACATCGCCGACACCATCGTGCTCGGCGCCATCGGCGCCCGCACCACCGAGAGCCCGACCCACCGGCAGATGGCCAGCGGCCTGTCGATGCCGGTCGGCTTCAAGAACTCGACCGACGGCTCGCTGCAGGCCGCCATCGACGCCATGCAGGCGGCCCGCACCCCCCATAGTTTTCTCGGCATCGACAACAACGGCGGCACGTGCGTGGTCTCGACGTCCGGCAACCCGTGGGGCGTGCTCATGCTCCGCGGCGGCCGCAGCGGGTCGAACTACTCCCCGGAGGTGCTCCACGAGGCCCGCCAGCGGCTCGAGGCGGCGGGCCTCCCGGCGCGGATCGTCGTCGACTGCAGCCATGCCAATTCGGGCAAGGACCACCGCCGGCAGTCGATCGTCTGGCGGGACGTGCTCGAGCAGCGGATTGCCGGCGACCGCTCGATCATGGGGATGATGCTGGAGAGCAACATCAGCCCGGGCAGCCAGCCGCCGCAGCGCGACCGGTCGCAGCTCACCTACGGCATGTCGATCACCGACGGCTGCATCGGCTGGGACGAAACCGAGGAGCTGCTCCTCGAGGCCCACCGCCGGCTCGGCTGAGCCGGGCCGGCAACGGGCGTTTTTGGGGTCGACCCGGCAAGTCCGGCAGGCTACGCTCCCGCCCCCGTTCTCCCTCTTGCGAAAGGATTCGCCATGCGGGCCGTCAGCCGCTCCCTGTCCCTGGTCGTCACCTGCGCCGCGGCCGGCTTCGCGGCCGATCTGTCCGCCCAGCAGTTCCAGCCCGCGTCGCAGCCGGTGCCCATGGCGGCCCCGCTCCAGCAGCCGATCTACCTGCAGCCGGCGGCCCAGGTCGCACCGGGGCAGGGCGCGGCGGAGGTCGAGACCGTCGGCAAGGCCCGGCAGACGCTCGACGAGTTCGCCAAGCTGACGATCGATTCGATTCCCCCCGCGATGCTCCAGGCCGCGGAGGGGATCGCGATCTTCCCCGGCATGGTGAAGGGGGGCTTCATCTTCGGCGTCAACTACGGCAAGGGCGTGCTCCTCGTCCGCAAGGCGGACCGCACCTGGTCCGCCCCGGTGATGGTGACGATGGGAGGCGGCAGCGTCGGCTTCCAGGCGGGCGTGCAGTCGGCCGACATCGTGCTCGTGTTCGCCACGCCGAAGAGCCTGCAGGGCATCCTCAACGGCCAGAAGGTGACGCTCGGGGCCGATGCCGCGGTGGCGCTAGGCCCGGTGGGGCGGCAGGCCAACGCCGGCACCGATGCCCGGCTGGGCGCGGAGATCTACTCCTACGCCCGCAGCCGCGGCCTGTTCGCCGGGGTGTCGGTCGGCGGCGCCGACCTGTCGATCGACAGCAACGCCGACTCCGTGCTCTACGGCCGTGCCGGGGTCACGCCCGCCGACGTCTTCAACGGCAACAACATCAACGTGCGGCCCGAGGTCCAGCAGCTCATCGACGATCTCAATGCCCGGACGCCGCAGCCGGCGGCGGCCCCGGCCGCGCAGCCGATGGGTGTGGGCGTGCCGTTGCAGCAGCCGTTGCAGCAGCCGTTGCAGCAGCCGTTGCAGGCGACGGTGCCCGTGCCCGTCGCGGCCCCCGTCCAGCTCCAGCAGACCGCGCCGGTCGCGCCGCCGCTGGTGCCGATTCGCTGACCGCGGTTGCCGATCGGCGCCGCGGCCGGCGCGCGGTCAGCCCGGGGCCACGATGCCGAGACGGAGGAGCTGCGGCAGCATCGTGCGCTGCACCTCGGCGATCCGGTCGTCGATGATCTTCCGCCGCTCCGCCGCATCGCTCACCGGCTTCCCGTCCCGCTGGACCGTCCGGCCCGATGTCTGGAGCCGGCCATCGAGCCGCTCGGCGGCGCCCTCCCGGCCCCGCTCCAGCATCTCGTGGACGAGCACGGCCTCGAAGTCGCCGATCGAATGCCCGGTGCCCGTCCGCGTGCTCGCCAGCGTCAGCGTCTGGCCGGTGAGCCCGCAGGCCGCGAGCAGCGCCCGATTGAAGCGGCAGGGGACCACGAGCCGCTCCGGCAACGCCTCCGGCGTCGGCCCCAGCGGCCCGGCCGAAAGGCCCACGAGACCGAGCGCCACACCGACGTCGACGATCTTCGCCAGCTCGTCCCGCGGCACGCCCGCGAGCGCCGGTGCGGCGAGGATCTCGCCGAGCCGCCGGCTGCCGTCCTTGAGGAGGTCGATCAGCCCCTGGTAGACGGGGCCGTGGAGCGTGGTCGTGACCACGCCGAGATTGGCCTGAAAGGGGAGCTGCGGATGCTGGGCCGGAATGAAGAACTGGAAGTCGTCGGCGGCCCGGAGCCGGTCGTCGAGTCCGGCCAGCGGCTGCGGCTCGCGGCAGAAGACGTCCCAGCGAAACGCCGTGTTGGCGCAGAAGTCCTTGTGGGCCTCGGTGACCAGCCGGTCGGAGGTCGTGCGAAACAGTTCCTGGAACTCCGGCCGCACGCACAGGTCCCAGAAGTTGGTGTGGTACGGCATCGATCCCGTGAAGGCGAGGCCCGCGTCGCGAAACGCCGTCGCCACCTCGGCGAAGTAGAAGCTCGTCCAGTGCTCGTTGAGGTATTCGTGGACGAGATAGCGTGGATCCATCTGCAGCAGCGAATCGACGTAGGCCGCGGCCCGGGGATTGTCTTCAAAGTATTTGGCGTGCTTGTCGCGGATGTAGACGAGATAGTTCACCGCCTCGCGGATCCGCAGGATTCTGTCACCCTGCCGGAGGGCGGCATACTGGCGGAGGATGCCGCGGATCGGCTGCAGATGCGCCCAGCCGGGCAGGGCGTTGTAGCTGACGAGCATCAGACCGCCCGGGGCGAGGTGGCGCCGGATCACCTCGTGGATTTGCTCGCGCACTGCGGGCGACACCCAGCTGTAGACGCCGTGCAGGGCGATGAAATCGAAGCGGCCGAGATCGCCGGGCAGGCCATCGAAGCCGCTGGTGATCACGCGGGCGTTGGACAGGCCCCCCGCCGCGATGTCGTTCGAGGCGAAGGCGGTGTGCTCCGGGTTGATGTCGACGCCGACGAACTCCCCGTGCGGGTTCGCGGCGGCGAGGGTCGTCAGGCTGCGGCCGAGGCCACAGCCGAGCTCGAGGAACCGGAAGCCGCCGGCCGGCGGGGGCGAGACGCGGTTGAGGGCCGCCACGTAGCGGAGCGACGTCGGGGCCAGGTTGGCGAAAAACCCGGGGATGTAGGAGACGTCGGTGATGTAGCCGGTGCCGCTGCTCATGGGGAGGTCCTGGGTGCGTCGGGGGCGGGCGATCGCGGAGAGTGTAGCCGCAGCGTGGCTTTGCGCGTCCAGCGGCCGAGGCGGCGGCGCAGGCTGGCGGCCGTTTCGGGGAGGCGGTGGAGTCGGAGCGTCAGGGCGAGCGACCGGCGCCGGGCCGCCGGCTCGATCGGCGTCGTGAAGATGGTCGTGAAGCGGTCGAGGATGACGTCGGGATCGGCGCAGGCCGGCAGGCGGTTGCCGCGATACCAGGGCTGGGCGAGGAGCGTCGCGAGCAGGGCCGGATCGCGGTCGACCGCCACGACGCGGTCGACGAGGTCGTCGAGCGTGGGGGAGTCGTGGGCCGAGAGGAAACTGCGGGTGTCGAAGTCGCGGCCCACCAGCGGATCGCCCCAGTAGATGGGGATCGAGCCCGCGGCCATCGGCTCGACGATCTTCTCGGTCGTGTAGCCGGGGCAGGACTCGTTCTCGAAGGCGATCGTGAACCGGCACTCGGCGAGGAAGGCCCGCTTGTCGGGAACCCGATAGCCGAGCGTGTTGAAGACAGCCCCGCCGGAATCGACCGGCTTGTAGCGGGAGAGTCGCTGGAAGAAGTCGTTGCGGATCGGGCACAGGGCGTTGGAGACGACGAACCCGCAGAACCGGGGCCGGGCGGCGCGGGCCGCGGCTGCGGCGGTCACGGTCGCGGCTGTGGCGGGCGGCTTCACCAGCGTCGCGGGATCGAGGTACAGGGCCCAGAGGGGAAGGCGGAAGTGCCGCGGGTGGGAGGAGTGCGCGAACGTGAATGCCCAGTCGGTGGAGAGCCAGTCGGGCTTGACGTTTTCCCCGGCATACAAGATGCGCACGCAGTCGTGCCGCAGGTGGTCGTGCTTGCCGCGGCCGATGCAGGAGTGGACGAGATAGTCCGGGGCGGCGCAGACCTCGACGTCGTACCGGCGGGCGAGCAACCTGGTAAAGAAGTTGTCGAGCGGGTCGAAGGAGTCCCAGAAGCCCGCGAAGCCGATCCGCACGCGGTCCCGGGGCCCCCCGGCCGCGCGGGTTTCGGGCGTCATGCGGTCATGGTATCCGCTGCAGGCCGAGCGCGTCGCCGACGAGGCCGGGGCTCTCCGGGCCGAGTGACGTGTCGGCCGCCCGGAGGTCGCTCTCGGCCCGCCAGAATTCCTGCCGGGCGGAGATCTCCGCCACGTCGGCCTCGAACTTCGTCTGCTCGCGGAGCGTGACGCGAAGCACGTCGCTGCGGCCGAGCCGGAGCTGCTCGCGCTCGGCATCTGCGACGAGGCGGGCGAGCTCCAGCCGCTTGAACACCTGGCGGTGAAACTCGTAGGCCCGCTCCAGCATCGAGTAGGCGTCCTGGACCTCGGCCCGCACCTGGTCGTTGGCGAAGGTGAGTTGCCGGTCGAGCTGCATGAGCTGGGCATCGAGCGTCTGCAGTTTGCCGCGGGCGTCGCGCCGCTGGGCGGGCATCTGGAACACGAGCGCCGCCTGCAGCACCTGCCGGTCGAGCCCCTCGGGGCCGCTGAACGGGCTCTTGCCGTAGCCGCCGTCCTGGTTGCCGACGATCTGGCCGTCGATGCCGGGCAGCGTCTGGTTGGCGGCCAGCCGCCGCTCGACGATGAGCTTCTCCTTCTGCAGGCCGAGCCGGCGAAACTCCGGGCGGGCGGCGAACGCGCGGGCGAGCGACTGCTCGTAGATCGCCATGGTCGGCTGCACCGGCTTGGGCAGCGGTCGCGTCCGGCTGCGCCGCGCGAGCAGGGGCCGGCCCGACGCGTCGCGGTGATAGAGGGAGAGGTCGATCGTCGACTGCTGGATGCCGCGGTCGGCCTGGACGAGAAACCCGTTCCGCTGGGCGATGTTCTGCTGGTTGTCGACGCGCTCGATGTTGGCCACGGCGCCGGCGTTGACCTTGAGCTCGAGCTGCTCGTCGCGATCGATGGCCAACTGCAGCACCCGCTCGCTGGCACCGAACCGCTCGCCCGCTCCCAGCCAGTTCCAGTAGGCGCGGGCGGCGGCCCGCATGTAGTCGAGCCGGCTGCGCTCGATCACCGGCTCGGCGAGCCGGATGTCGAGCTGGGCCTGGGCATGCGTGGCCCGGGCCCGGTCGATGTCGCGGTTGCGGGCCAGCGGCATGGTCAGGCCGCCGCGAAACTCGCCGACGTCGGCCGTCTTCTGGGCGAGGTTGTAGGTGGGGAAGTCGCCGAACCCGGTGCGGTAGCCGCCGAAGGCGCTGATGCCGCCGAACATGAACTGCTGTGTGAGCCCGAGGTCGGAGCGGTAGTTCTCGTAGGTGCCTGGCGCGAGGGCGTTGCCCGACATGGCGACGTTGGTGTCGAAGGCGCCCAGGGCCGAGGTGAACCGGCCGGCGGCCACGCCGCGCTCGCGTTCGATGGCCTGGAGCAGGGGGTAGTGCGCGAGCACGCTCTGCAGCACCTCGGCGAGCGTGAGCGGCTCGGGACGTTCATCGATTACGGCGCCCGGCACCGCCTGGATGCCGACCACCGGTGGCGGCTCCATGTCGGCGGTGAACGCCGACTGCGGCCTGGCATTCGCCGGCGGCGGCAGCGGCTCGGGCGCGGGCGGGGCGGCGGGCAGCACCGGTTCGGCGGCGGCCCGCGGCGGCTCGAGGTTGAACCGGTTCGCCGGATCCGCGGCGCGGGCGCTGGGCCCGAGCATGGCAAGGACGACCGCCACGCATGCGACGCCGATGGAACACAGCCACGCATGGCAGCGGTGCCACCGGTCGGAAGCATGCTCGTCGCCGAGGGACTGTGCCGAGATCGCCTCCGGCGGCATGGTTCGGCTTTCGCTGCAGGCAAAGCACCCCGGACTCCTGCGCGTGCCTCGGACCGGCGACGTCTGCCGACCGTGGAAACCCTTGGCGTTTCCACCGGTCGGCCAAGTGGAAGAAGGCCATGGATGGCTTCTTCCACGTAAAATTGGGCACGTCGCAGGAGGCGACGCCAGCCGACCGTGGAAACCCTTGGCGTTTCCACCGGTCGGCCAAGTGGAAGAAGGCCATGGATGGCTTCTTCCACGTAAAATTGGGCACGTCGCAGGAGGCGACGCCAGCCGGCCGTGGAAACCCTTGGCGTTTCCACCGGTCGGCCAAGTGGAAGAAGGCCATGGATGGCTTCTTCCACGTAAAATTGGGCACGTCGCAGGAGGCGACGCCAGCCGACCGTGGAAACCCTTGGCGTTTCCACCGGTCGGCCAAGTGGAAGAAGGCCATGGATGGCTTCTTCCACGTAAAGTTACACCTTTACCTTCGGCGGCTTCGAGCCCTTTTCTTCCTTCTTCTGCTTGCCTTTCGCCTCGGGGGCGAGCACGGGGGGGAAGCCGTTGAGCCGGCGCCAGATCTCGTAGCCCAGCGGAACGCGGTTGAGCAGCACCCAGCCGACGGCCTGGTTGCCCTGCCGGAGGAAGTCGGCATCCGGCCAGTCGTCGCCGACGAGCTGGGCATCGGGCCGCACGAGGACGCGAAACTTCCCGTCCAGCGTCGCCGCCGAATCGACCTGCACGATCCGGCCGCCGAACGTGCCGATGGCGAGCTCGGGCCAGCCCGAGAACTGGATCGCCGGCCAGCCCTCGAACTGCAGGCGGACATGGGGCAGGTCGTTGGCGGGATCCAGCGCCGCACGGTCCGTGGCCGCGGGATCCCCGCCCGCTGCGATCTTTTCCCGGCCGGTCTTGATGCGGTCGGCATACGCCAGCACGAGCGGCGCATCGATGCCGTCCAGAAACAATTCGACGACCCGCTCGGCGGTGTCGGGAACGATCGTGCACAGCTCGTCCCCTTCCTTCACATACTGGCCGCCCGGGCCGACGTTCGCCGCCACGCGATACACCGTGCCGTCGCAGGGGGCGACGATGTTGCGGGCCTTGAACCGCTCGATGCGGTTGTCGATTTCCTGGATCTCGCGTTCGACGGCAAACCGGCTCTGCTCGGCCTTCCGCAGGTTGCTGCGGGCGACGGCGATCGCCGACAGGCCGGCGGCCTCGGCCTGGAGGAGCAGGGCCTCCTGGGTGAGCAGGCCGGCCCGGGCCCGCTGGATCTCGGCGTCGGCCTTGTCGATGTCGGTCTGGGCGCGGTCGGCCCGCATCTGGGCCTCGTCGCGTGAGAGCCGGCTTTCCAGGCCGCCGAACTGTGGATTCTTGAACAGATCATCGAAGGTCTCGAAGCGGTTGCTCTCGAAGTTCTTGGCGAACTGTGCGTTGGACTTCGTCTGCTGGGAGACTTCGATCGTCTTGCGGGCTGCTTCACGGTTCGCCTCCGCCGCCTTCACCGCGGCATCCCGGGCCGACTCTTGGGCCGCCGCCGCCGCCGTCAACTCGATAACTTCCTTGTCCGCGGCGTCCAGCCGGCCGGTGAGGAACTTTCGTTGTTCATCGAGCCGCCGCGCGAGCTCAGGATCGTTATCTTCGATATCGACCACGGGATCGTTCATCTTCACGCGGCTTCCCTCGATGACGTGCCAGTTCACGATCTGGCCGGCGACGCGGGCCGTGAGCACCTGCATCCGCTCGGTTGGGGAATATGCGGTGACCACGCCCCGGCACATCACGGTCTGTTGCCAGGGCACGAAGGCGAGGAGGAATGGGGTGGCGAGAAAGGCGAGGAGGAGCAGGCGAGCGGCGTACCACACGTACCATGGAGTGGCGGCGCGGGCCAGTGCCGACCTGGCGGGCCGTTCGGCGACGCGGGTGTCGTGTCGCGGCGTCATGACCACTCCACCGCGCGGTCGCAGCGGGCCTTGATGTCGTCGCGGGCGGTGACGATCACGAGCGTCCAGGGGGCGGCCCGGTCGAAGAGCGAGTCGAGCACCTCGGGGCAGCTGCGCATGTCGAGCCGGTCGAGCATGCCGTTGACGAGCAGCAGGCGGGGACGGCCGGCGATCGCCCGGGCGATCGATAGCCGGGAGATGTCGTTGACCGACAGCGGCAGGCCGTCGGAGGCCAGCGGCGTCGACACGCCTTCGGGCAGGCGGGCGACGGTGTCGGCGAGGCTGACCATCTCCAGCGCCCGGCGGACATCGGCGGCCGAGAGTTCGTCTCGGCCGACGCGGATGTTTTCGGCGACGGTGTCGGCGAAGGTCTCGGACTGGCCGACGTAGGCGACCTGCAGCCGCGTGGCGGCCCGGTCAAGCGAGCGGGCGTCGAGGCCGTCGAATTCGAGGAGCCCCTCGGTGGGCACGCGTAACAGGGCGAGCGTCTCCAGGAGCCAGGTCTTGCCGCTGCCCGACGGGCCAGTGATCGCCACGCGTTCGCCGGGGCCGATCTCAAGGCGACGCATCTCGGCGGCCTCGTGACCGGGCCGCCGGGCACGGACCTCGATGACGACCCGCATCGGGCTGTCGGCCGCGGGGAGGATCTCGCCGCCGGTCCGTTCCAGCGGGAGCTGCTCGATGACTCCCAGCTTGTCGAGCGAGGCCTGGAGGTCATAGAAGGTCTCGATGTACTTCCCGCTCTTGGAGATCGCGGCGAGGACGAGGGCCACGATCAGTTCGCCGGCCACGAGCTGGCCGAGCGTCAGCTGCCGCTGGATCACGAGCCAGCCGCCGAGTCCGAGGAGGATCGTCATCGCCACCGCCTCGAGGAGCAGGGCGAAGAGCGTCTGCCGCCAGACGACGCTGAAGTGCCGGCGGCGGGCCGCCACGTAGGCGTCGGCGAGGTCGTCGGCCCGCTGGTGGGCGAGCTCGCCGCCGCGGCCGAAGCGGAAGGTGTGGGGGCACTTGGCCAGCTCCTCGAGCCAGGCCGCAACGTCGAACTTGGCGTAGCTCTCGGCGATGCTCGTGCGGACGCCGCCAATCCCGAGCACGAAGAACAGGAACAGCACCAGCCCCGCCATCACGGCCGCGAACGTAAGCAGGTAGGGGTGGTAGAAGGCGAGAACGGCGAGGCCGACGAGCGTGATCATCACGACGCCGACGCCATCCACGAGCAGCGTGGCCACCGCCTTCTGCACCGAGGCGACCTCGAAGAAACGGTTGACGATGTCGGTGGGGTTGCGGCCGTCGAAGGCGGCGATCTCGGCCCGGGAAAAGTGGTCGGCGAAGGCGTCGGCCGTGCGCACGAAGAACCGGCGCTGCAGGCATTCGACGACGTACATCTGCATCGCCCGGAGGGCCGCAGAGAGGGCGAGAAACACGAACATCACGCCGGAGAGCACGATCACCGGCCAGAGTTGCACGCCGAAGGCGACCGTGTTGACGAGCGCCTCGATGGCGGCCGGCGCGACGATCGAGAGGATGCCGACGGCGGTGGCGAACAGGGCGACGATCCAGACGTCGTCCCGCTCGAACCGCAGGGCATCGGCGAGTCGCGCCAGCGGCCGCTTGTGCGGGGCGCCGTGAGCGTGGGGTTGGGCCATGGGGATACCGGCGAGGGACCGGGATCATGACGGCCACCGGCGCGGTGGACAACGGCAAAAACCCCGGGAGAGAGGGGCGCCGGGGGCTGGGAAGACGGGGCAAGACGAACGCAACGCCGGTCAACCGGCCAGCGTCTCACCCTTGTTTGGTGACCCAGTCGAGCATTTCCGCGAGGCCCTCGCGGGTCGATTGGGGGTGGCGATAACCGGCGGCGACGAGCTTGTCGGACGGAAACACGCTCGTCTCGCGGATCGCTCGCAGGCGGGCGCTCGTGAGGGGGAAGGATCGGCCGGTGAGGGCCTCGTAGAGGTCGCCGGTGCCGGCGACGACTAAAGCCAGCGTGCCCGGTATCGATCGTGGTCGCGGTGCGTGTGCCAGTTCGGCAATCAGGTGGGCGAGTTCGGACAGCGAAGGCGTTTCACGATCCGAGACGTTGAAGATTTCGCATCCCGGACCATGCTGCTCCGCCGCGAACGCGATCGCTGCAGCGAGGTTCGTACGCGAGACGACGGACTTGCGCGTCTCCCCGCGACCTATCAAACACGGCTTGCCGGCAAGAATCTGGCGGACGAAGGCCGCGAGGTTTGCCTCGTTGCCGGGGCCGTAAACCGGCGCCGGGCGAAGTATGACAGCCTGTCTGGTCGCGTTCTCCGCGGCCCAGCGCTGGATGGCAAGTTCCGCGGCAGCCTTGGAGCGTCCGTACGCGGTGTTTGGTGCAAGCGGGGCGGCCTCGGTCTGGGGTGTCGAGGCGGCAGCGACAGCCTTGATCGTACTCAGATGAACGAATTGTCGCACATTGCGGCGTGCCGCCCACGTGAGCCATTCCTCCGTACCACCGACGTTCACGCGGTAAAAATCGGCCTCATCCGCCGGTGACGGCCGCGGCACATGCTGCTTTACTTCGAGATGGACGACGGTGTCTATTCCGCCGACATCGACCTGAGCGGTGAGCACGTCGGTGCGGGGTGCACCGCGCCATCCGGGCGGCAGGCCGGTCGGGGCAATGCGTCCCGTGGCGACACCGCCGACGTCACGCATGGCAAGAAAATGCAGCAGGCCCCGGCCCACGAAACCGCTGGCCCCGGTGACGAGCACGTTCATCAGCTTTGTTTCACCTGCGCGGTCAGAGCCAGCGTCTCGAGCCAGTCGGCGAACTTCGGATACGTGCGGTCGCGATCGAAGACGGCGACGGCCAGCCGGCGGGCGGCCTGCCGCATGGACAGCAGGCGGCGTCGGTCGGTCGCCAGGCAAGTGATGGCGGCGGCGAGCGAGCTGCCGTCGCCGGCGACATAGTTCACGCCGGCCTCGTGGGTCGCGATCAGGTCGGCGAGTTCGCCGGGAAGCGAGTTGACAAGCGCCAGCCCCGCCGCGGCGTAGTCGCAGGCCTTGTAGGGCACGGCCACGAGCGACTCGGGCTTCACGAGCACGAGGCCCACATCGCAGCCGGCAAGAAGTTTGACGTACTCTTTTCGGTCGAGCAGCCCGTGGACGATCAGTTCACAGCTGCCGCGGGCCGCTGCCGCCGCCGAGCGGAGCATCGGCTCGAGCGGTCCGGTGCCGGCGACGTGCAGCACGGCACGCGTGCCGGCCGCCGACAGGCTGCGGGCCGCGGCCACGAGGGCCTGCAGGTCCTGGCCATTGCCGAGGGATCCGGAGTAGACGCAGCGGATCGGCTCGAATGTCTGCGTCGCGGTCGGGCCGGTGGCGGCGGGCACGGGATCGATGAGCCGCGGCGGTGCCGGAAACTCCTCGACGTAGGCGCCGACGTAGCAGTCATGCCGCGGCAGGTCGGCGCGGGCGTCGCGCAGGGCGACGGCGGCGTAGGTGTGCGTCGCGGCCGACACGCCGTCCGCAGCCGCGAGGACCGCGTCGCGACGGCGAACCATGCCGCCACAGAGCAGTCGGGCCAGCGGCCGGCGGATGAAGTCCGGGCCGGGAATGAGTCGCTCGAACGTCTCCGGCCAGAGGTCCATCAGGTCCACGACGAACGTCGCATCGGCCCGTCGTGCCAGCCGGGCCGCGGCCTCCACGCCCTCCAGCGGTGGCAGGCTCGCGAAGACGATGTCGGGCCGCTCCATCGCGCCCGTGGCGATCGCGTCGCTGGCGAGCCGTTCGAACGACCGGCCGAAGTCGGCGTGGCTGCGCAGTCGGGCAAGCGAGACGTTTTTCGTGTACGGCCGGACGGGGACTGCACGCACGCAAAATCCCTCGTCCTCGCGGATGCCGTGGTCCACGGTTCGCCGCGCCTTGCGGCGGTGGCTCCAGTCGGCCGTCCACCAAGTGACGTCATGACCGCGGGCGGCCAGGATTCGGGCCAGCGTCCAGTATCGCAGCGGCGGCAGGCCCTCGCCCGGGACGTCGTCGAACGGATTGACGAGCCAGACGGTGAGTGGCCGGGGGGCCAGTGGCTCGGGGGCGGGACTGGGCATCGCGAAAGCCTAACAAACGGCCCGCCGGAGACGCAGGGCCGCGCGCCCCGCTCGGGCGCGGCGCGGATTCCCGCCGGGAGTCGCCTCAGGTCGCCTGCAGTGGTTCGACCGTGTTGATCTGAATCAAGGCGCAGAAAACGAAGCGGTCCTGCTCAGGGGAAAGCTCAGGGGAAAAAGGTGACAGCCACCATTTGACGACAAATGGTGGCTGTCACCTTTTTCCCGACGCTCATCGGGAAGATCTCAAGCTCCTCAAAAAGTGTACACGAGCATATAAGACGTCTTCCCGCGCGTTGTTCAACTCCCTGCGCGCTCGCCGAAGGGGCGGTCACTCCCAGGCGCAGAGTGACTCGACGTGCGCCGCGGAACCGTCGCGGAGCCAGCCGTCGAGCTGGGCCACGTCCTTGAGCTGCTGGCCGCGCTGCCGTGGCACGACGAAAAACCGGCACGACACCTCCGGCAGCGCCGACATGTCGCCCCACAGCTTCTCGAACTGGGCGACGGGGAAGACATCCTCCTGCCCCTGGCCCCAGCGTTTTTTCACGTCCTTGAGCGTCACATACGTCGGCACGCGCTGGGCCACGCGGCGAATCGCGCCGGCGACCCGGGCCTCGTCCCCGAGATCGCCGCGGCCGAGGCCAAAAACATCCAGCAGCCGATCGATGTCGATCCACGTCGAGAGTGTGTTGTAGAAGCGAAGCTTGAACTCGTCCTCCTCGCGGGGCATCGCCAGCCCCTCGACGAGCCGCGGCCGCCCGTTGACCTTTGCCAGGCCGCCGCCCCGATCCTCGATCCGCCGGGTGATCACCTCGTATGACAGGCAGGAGCCGCCGGCAATGTGGCGGCCGAGGAGGGTTGGATCGAGGTCGGCGCCGACCGTGTCGATGTTGTGCAGGAAGAGCCACCGCAGCTGCGGCCGCTCGGCGAGCAGGCCGGCCAGCACGCCGTTGCGGAGCATGTTTGGGATCTCATACCAGTGCCCCACCGGATGGAGACACTGCGAGGGGAGGTTGGCGGTGTAGTCGCTTCCCTCGCCGGCCTGCTCGGCCCAGCCGATGAGCGCGGCATGGAGGCTTTCCCGAACCTTTTGCTTTTGCTCATCGAGCATCTGGTGGGCGGTCTCCTCCCACGCAAACCGTAGGTCGCGGGTCATCGGCACGAGCCGTAGGCCGACGGCCCGGCCTGGCGAGAGCGTGACGGCGACGTCGGCGGGCGTGTCGCGGCCGAGGGCGGCGGCGATCTGGTCGTGCGTCAGGTGGCTCGTCGTCACGACATGCGGCACAGCCACTCCGGCGCGGCGGCCCGTGGCCCGCGTCTTGGCGAGATGCACGTCGAGAAACGAGCGGTGCCGGCCGGCGAACTTGCAGAACGGGTTCAAGGCCTTGACCACGCCCGCGCCCTGCGTCCAGCGGCTGCCGACGCCGGCGGCGAGCGTGACGACGGCCGCTTCGCCGCGGCGCAGCGCCGCGAGGCCCGCGGCTCGGAAGTCGGCGTCTGCCTGGTCAGCGTCATTGGCGCCGGTGAACTCGACGTCGGTGTCGTCCACGTCGTCGAGGGCGCTGGCCGCCGGGAGCCGGTTCTGGGCGAGGCCGATCCGGCCGTGCCGAAGGTCGGTGCGAATCTGCTCGTGTTGCACCTCGTCGAAGCCGAGCCGGGCGAGGAGGCCACGCAGGTCGGCCGCATCGCCGCCGGTCGCAGCCCGGGGAAAGAGCCGGTCGAAGAGCGTGTCCACCATGCCGGCGAGCTCGGGCCGCGTCCGGCAGGCGGCGCCGAAGGCGTCGAGCTCGGCCCGGCGCGCGGGCGAGAGTGCGTGTGCCTTGAGCAGGCCGGGCACGGTAAGCGCGTAGTATCCGGCGGGCATGAGCGCCTCGGGGCCGGTCAGCAGATCGCTCCACGTGCCGCGGTCATTGACGGCGAAGTCGTACACGACGGGCTCCATGGCGAAGGGTAAAGCGTGCTCGAGCTCCCGCTTCGTGCGGCGCATGATCTCGCCGAGCGCCTCCTGCGCGGCGGCCTTCACGTCGGGCGTGAAGATGAACCCCATGCCTCCGCCGGCCATGCCGCCGAGCATCCAGAAGCCGCGGAAGTCGGCACCAAATTGCTCCTTCACGCGGGCGATGATCGTCTCCGTATAGAGATTCGTCGCCCAGGGAATGATCGTCTGGATGGGGCCGAAGAAGTTGCGGGTCGTGGCGGCGGCGATCCGGCCGACGTCTCCCGCCTCGACGGCGGCGATGATCTCGTCGAGCACCAGGCCCGCCTCGCGCCGGGCCTGCCATTCGGCGGCCGAGCGGAGGAGGTATTTTTCCGTGACCATCTCCAGGATCGGGCCCACGTTCTGGGCCATGCCGCCATGCACGAGCACGAGCGATTCCTGGAGATCGGCGCCGAGCCTGACAGCCTCGTGGCTGGGAAGCAATCGGCCGCGGCTCGTGCCGTGTTCTGGATCTCCCGCCGTGGCGGCCACGCCCCTGATCAGCTTGGCGGCGGGCCACACTCCCCCGGAGTCCTGCCAGCCGCCTCCCGAGCCGCCCAGCCATTCGCCGAGGATCGCCCGCGCCGCCACGAGCCGCCGTTCGGGCTCGGAAAGCTGGCCGGTCAGCGACGTCGCCTGGCCCGTGGCCCGCATGCAGGCGGCGATCAGGGCGGCGAGGAGGTTCGTGGAGACGGCGAGCCGCGAACCCTTGGGAATGTTGTTGACGCTGCTGACGAGTTCCAAGCCGAGTCCGGGTCCCACGACCCGCTCGAGGAGCATCGCCAGGCTTTCGCCGGAGCCCTCGACACCGGGGGGCACGATGCCGGCCGCGATCACGGCGGCCTTGAGGAGGCCCAGGTAGTCGCGGGCAAAATCAAACACCTCCGCCAGGTCGGTGATCTCGGCAGAGGCGCCGAGATCGACGCTCGTCAGCCGCAGCACCGGGGCATCGATGACCCGCAGCGAAGCCTCGACCGGCGGCTTCGGCAGCGCATCGCGGCCATGCACGGCGAGGTCGATGGAGACGTTGAGGACGCGGGCGCCCTCGGGAAAGTCCATGCCGAGGAAGAAAATATCGCTCCACCCGGAATGGGAAAGGTCCATGCGGACGGGGGTCGATTCGCGGAGCAGGGGAAACATCCCGCCCGTGTCGCGGGCGAGGAGTTCGGGGCGGATCCGCAGGGCGTGGTCGGCCGGGTGCCCCATGCGAAACATCCACTGGTTGCCGCGCAGACCGCGGACGCTCCTCCGGACCTGGTTGGCGAGCGTCTGCAGGCCGAGATCGCGGTAGGCGGCGGCCAGGGCGCTGGAGATCGCGTCGGACGGCCCATGCTCCGCCTGGGCCTCGAGAAACGTCTCGATCGCCTCCTCGAAGCGGCGGGCGAGGAGGTGCTCGTATCCCGCGTGGGGAATGAGGGCCGCGGCGTCGGTGGCGGCGACGAGCGGCGGGATGTGGAAGCGGTGAATGGCGTGGAGGAAAAACAGGGCCCGCACCCGCTCGTAGAGGTTGGGGCTCGCGTGGCGAAACGCCTCCAGGGCCGCGCACTCACCGAGCAGTTTATCGAGCCCGGCGTCGCGGCAGACGTCGTCGATCGACCGGTCCCGGGCCGCGGGATCGGCCGCCGTGATGATCGCCACGAGGGGTGATGCGGCAGGTAATGCAGCGGTGATCGGCATGGCTTTACCCGACGTGTTTTGCCGTCACCTCGAACTCGACCTGCCGCGGAATCGGCATGTGCTTCGACGCGTCGAGAATTTCGACGGAGAGCAGGCTGCCGTTGGCGTCGTAGTCGAGAATGATGCCGGGCCTGGGCTCGTCGCTCTCGGCCACCACGCCGTTCATCACGAGCACGGAGAGCGTGTCAGTCTCCGGGTCGAACAGGACCTTCATCGTCATGTCCTCCAATATTTGGCCACTTTGCTCGTGCAGTACACCGTAACAATTTCGCACGGAATCCGGTCGATGTCCACGAACACCCGCAGTAGCCGTCCAGATGGGAGAACAGACTGCCACACTGCTCGGCCCGGCCTCAGGATGAGAATCTGACCCGGTGACTGCAGCGTTGCCTCGACTTCTGCGACGCCTATGCCGCGTCTGTTGGCTTCGAACCAGGCGTGATCGGTCCAGCGAACGAGCATGATCCGTGGTCCGCGCAGCCGCAAAGAAACAGGAAGTGATCATGTGTACACTTTTTTGGAGGTGGCCGTCAACAGGCGTGATCGCATTCCGTCCGTGGCCGTCGTCGAAACAATGCCGCCGACTCGAGGGGCGCCCAAGTTGATGCGGCGTCTGCGGCCCGCGAGTCTCCGGCGGGCTGATCCAGCATTCACTGCGGCTGGCGGGCGAGAAGTTCCACGAGCTGGGCGAGGATCTCGGCGCGGTCCTTGCCGGCGAGCCCGAGGGCGAGTTGGGCCGTAAGCAGGCCGTAGGTGGTGCCGAGGTTGTAGCGGCTGCCACGGACCTCGTGCGCGAGATACCGCTCGCGGTCGGCGAGCCTGGCCAGGGCGGGCGAGAGCTGGCGATCACCCGTCGTGCCGAGGGCGTCGAGCAGGTCGAAGACCGCGGGCGTGAGCACGTGCATGCCGAAGAAGCAGAGGTAGTGGCCGGCCCGCAGGCCGGGCACGATCAGGTCCTGCTCGGCCTGGGTGGGCGTCGGCTTCTCGACGACCGTCTCGACCTCGTAGATCCCGTGGCCGCCAGCCACCCGTCGGCCGCCGATCGTGCCGAAGTAGGGGAGCATGCTTTCGCGTGTGGCCTGCACGGCGGACACGGAGCAGTTCTCCGCCTCGGCCACGGCCACGAGCTGCCGAGCGCAGCGGCGGGGAGGCATGCCGTCGTCGTCGCTAACGTAGAGGTGATCGCCCACGAGGTGTAGCACCGGCTCGTCGGCGGCGAATGCACGGCCACAGCGGATCGCATGGCCGTAGCCGAGCGGCTCTGGCTGGGGAATGAGTTCGAGTCGCGACGCGCTCGTGCCGGCCGCGGTGCGAAAGGCGGCTTCGTCACCGGGGCGGACGACGATGCCCACCTCGTCGGCCCCGGCCGCCACGGCCTCCTCGACGATGATCTGCAGGGCCGTCTTGGCGATGCCGTCGCGGTCGACGACCCGCTGGAGGGGAAGGGCGTGACCGTCTCTGCCGGCGGCGGTAATGATGGCGCGTGAGATCTTCATAACGAAGGCTCCAGTTTAGCGTCAGCCGGAAATGAGTCCCTGCGGCACGATCCCTGTTCAATCAGGCCCCGGCATTGCGGCTCGGAAACGCGTGATTCGTTCGAAAAAAACACCCTGTCCAGGCATGACTTATGGCAGTATCTGGCAGCCGATCGGCCGTCCATCCGATGCGATCCCGGGGGCAGATTCAGGCCCGTGCCGTGCTTGCGGAAATGCAAGGGAGTATCGCTTGCTAGGGGGGGTACATTAGGGGAGTCGGGGTCTTCGGTGGACCCCTGTGTTGCGGCTTGGCAGGGCGGTTCGATGTGTGGAATCTGCGGGATCATCGGCGGCGATCGCCGGCAGGTGGAGCCTGCCGTGCGGGCCATGATGCGATCGATGGTCCACCGCGGGCCGGATGACGAGGGGTACGAGGAACTGCCGCTTGGCCACGGCGACGCCGGGCCGGTGGCCGGCTTCGGCTTCCGCCGACTGTCGATTCTCGATCTCTCGCCGGCCGGTCACCAGCCGATGTTCGATGAGAAGACGCGCGACTGCCTGATCTTCAACGGCGAGATCTACAACTTTCGCGCGCTGCGAGCGGAGCTGCAGTGTGCCGGCGCGGTGTTTCGGAGCACGAGCGACACGGAGGTCTTGCTGAAGGCGCTGCACACGTGGGGCGAGCGTGCCGTCGAGAAGGTCCACGGCATGTATGCCTTCGCCTTCTACCACGCCGCCTCCGGGCGGATTCTGTTGGGCCGCGACCCGCTCGGCATCAAGCCGTTGTATGTGGCCGCGCTTCCCGATCGGCTCGTCTTCGCAAGCGAGATCCGCGCCGTCCTCGCCTCCGGCCTGGTGGGCCGTGATCTGGATCTCGGCGGCATCTCCGGCATGCTGGCCTACGGCGCGGTGCAGGCGCCGCGCACGGTGTATCGCGACATCCGCTCGTTTCCCGCCGGGCACGTGCAGTGGATCGACAGCAGCGATGCTGCCGCCCCGGTCGCCGGCCCGCCCCGCCGGTTCTGGAATTTCCCGTTGGCTGCACACGCCGACGACGAACCGCGGGTCGTGCGAAAGGTCCACGACATGCTCCACGACGCCGTGCTCCGGCATCTTGTGGCGGACGTGCCGGTCGGCGTGTTCCTCTCGGCGGGCATCGACAGCACCGTCATCGCCTCGTTCGCCCGCGAATACACGCCGCAGGTCACGGCCTTCACGGTCGGTTTCGGATCCGTGCATGGCGAAGACGAAGTGGCGCTGGCCGCCGAGACGGCGCGGGCCCTGGGGGTCAAGCACGTGTCGGTCGAGCTCGATGCGGACAACATGCCGCAAAAGTGGCATGACTGGCTCGCCGGCATGGACAGCCCGAGCATCGACGGCTTCAACACGTATGTCGTCAGCAGCCGGCTGGCGGCCGAGGGGGTCGTGGTCGGCCTGTCCGGCCTCGGCGCCGACGAACTCTTCGGAGGGTACCCCACGTTCACCCGGGCCCCGCGGTGGTCGGCGCTCTTGCGCGGTCTGCGGTTCGTACCGCGGGGCCTGCGGCGGTCGGCCGTTGCGGCCGTCGGTTCGGCGGCGGGTTCCCCAGCGCTGGTCGGCAAACTTGCCGATCTCGTGGCGGGCGACACGAGCGTGGCGGGGGTGGCCCTGGCGCTGCGCCGGTCGCTATCCGATGCGCGGATCCGGGCGATGGGCCTGGCGCCCGACCGGGTGGGCCTTGCCGGCGATTACCTCGAACCGGCCGGCGCGCGGATCGGGCCGGCGCTCGACGGCGACGGGTTCAACACGGTGGCCCGGATGGAGGCCACGCACTACATGCGCGACACGCTGTTGCGCGACACCGACGCCGTCAGCATGCGGCATTCGCTCGAGGTCCGCGTGCCGTTCCTCGACCTGCCGCTGGTGGACTATGTCTCGGCGTTGCCGGGCCACGTCAAACGCGGGCAGGCCTCGAAGGCGCTGCTGCGGAAGGCCGGCGGCGGGGTGCTCTCCAGCCGGATCATGCGCAGGCCGAAGACGGGGTTCACGCTTCCGATCGGCGAGTGGATGCGAGGGCCGATGCGGGAGCCGTGCGACGCGGCGATCAGCACGCTCGCCGGGCAGTCGTTCATCGACGGGGCGGAGGTGCGGCGGACGTGGCAGGCATTCGTCGCCGATGAGCGGGCGATGCACTGGTCACGGCCGCTCTCGCTGGTCGTGCTGGGCACCTGCCTCGGATAGCGAGCCGGGCGTGAGGAATGCGGCCTCGAACGCCTCGGCCAGGCGGTCGACGGTGGCCTGGCGATCGGCAGCAGAGACGCCGACGAATCGCACGGCAGGCGTGTTGTTGGCATCGAAGACGTAGAGGCGGCCATCGGCATCGTCGCGCATCGCGTCGAGTTCGCCGAAGTCGATTCCCAGGGCATGGGAAAAGCGGAGCAGCGTGTCGAGCTCCGCCGCGGTCAGCACGGAACCGTGCTCTACGATCGTGCCGCGAAGCGACAGCGCGAGCGGATCGTCGGCCCGCTTGTCCTTGAGATACACGAAAGGAACTCGGCAGCCGACGACCGGCACGCGGATTTCCTCGACCACGTCGCCGGTGCGTCTCCCCCGGACAACCCGCTGGTAGACGCGTCCCGGGGCCACGGTCGCCAGTGGCCCCTCCAGGATTCGGCCGTCGTGGAGCGCGTTGAGATCGGATTTGTCGAGGAGCGGCCCGGTCGTGGTGAGCGGATCGACCCCGAGCCCGTAGCCGAAGACCTCGCGCATCACGGCATCGACCCGTGTCTTGCTGATGTCATTGCCGTGGAGATTGATGACATGCCGAGCCTGCGCGATCTCCTCGAGGACGGCGTCCGGCGGCCGTCGAGTGGTGTCGTTCCAGTGCATGGCGGCGGAGAACCTGGCTCGCGGGTCGGTCGTGAGATGGAGGCCCAGCCGGCAGGCAATCAGCGTGATGGTGTAGTCGTCCTCGATGTGGGGGCGGAAGGGATGGAGGAACAGCGTGTCGGGCTGGCCGCCGGCTTTTCGGGCGG
This sequence comes from Planctomycetia bacterium, assembly GCA_014192425.1. Taxonomy (NCBI): domain Bacteria; kingdom Pseudomonadati; phylum Planctomycetota; class Planctomycetia; species Planctomycetia bacterium. The sequence goes on from BJHK01000011.1 coordinate 86,849, forward strand.
CGTGCCGCCGCATCTGCACCGCCTTGCGTGAGATGGCGAGCGGGAGCCGCATCGCGACGCGACGGGCGCGCAGCACGGGCGGTGGCAGGAACCTGCGGCATGCATTGCGAAACGCATCCCGCATCGGTCAGCCCCGGTGCGGCGCGGTGACAAGCGGCAGGCCCCCCCGGCCACCGAGCCGGTCGTGCAGGAACCGGCAGACAAGCGCGTCCTGGACGGCAGCGCCGGTCGAGATGAACACGGCCGGCGTCGTCACGGGTGTGCCCCGAGCGGCGGCCGCCAACAGATGGGGAAGCATGATGAGGTCGGCGGGACGGATGAGGCCAGCCTCGTGCCAGCGTTTGAGGTCGCCGAAGGCGATGTTCTGCTGCGACTCGCTCACGAGCATCCGGCCGTCGAGCACATCGGCGTCGAGTTCCGAGAGGTTGTCAGCATCGGCGCCGACGCTGGCGATGAACGGCATGTGTTGGTCGAGCCGCCCGTCAATGAGCGGCTGCTGTGATGTCGTGGCAAGAAACAGCGCCTGGCTGTCGCGCCGCACGAAGTCGAGGGTGGCGATCCGTACCCGGCCGCCGTACCAGCCCGCGAGGGCGGCAAGAAAATCCTCGCCGCGTCGTTCATCGAGATCGTGGACGACGAGGTGCTCGATTCCAAGCCATTCGCGGAGGATCACGGCCGTGTAAAAGCCGACGCGGCCGGCGCCGACGATGCCGGCGCCATGGTCGCGGCGGTGCCCGCAATACTTGTAGGCCAGCACACTGATCGCGGCGGTACGAAACGACGACAAGGCCGCCACGTCGAAGATCGCCTCGACAAAGTGGTCGGTTGGATGCAGCAAAAGAGCCTTGCCGACGGAGATCTTGTCGGCGACGACACGTTCCTCCTCGTTGGTGCCGATGACCTTCACGGCGTCGATGCCGGCGTCGGCGCCGTCGGCTGCCGGCCAGACGCGATCGATCGCGCAGGGCATGACCCGCCAGTCGCCGCGAACACCTGTCCGCTGGAAGAGGTGCTTCGGCGGCTGTCTGACTGCCGACTCGTCCTCGGACCAGGCGCGATAAAAGCGTTCCAGGGCGTCCATGAACGGGCAGAGGCTGTCCATGAGGGCTGCATGCACCGTCTGTTCCGGGTAGTGAACGCATGGCTCATTCGGCAGCCGCAGCAGTCGCGAGACGAGATCCGTTTGCTGCCTGCTGGCGGAGTGATCCCAAAGCATGCGTGTCGATCGTCGTGATGCGATTCTTCTGATCCTTATGACGGAACGGCTGCGGAAGCCAGCAACCACGTTATCGATCAGGGCCGCGCTGGAGCGGTTTCCGGTATACCGGGACAGGTGGGATTGAGCCGTCGTGCCCTTCTGCCCCAGTCGTCCGAGTCGTTCAGGGACTGCTCTTTTGCGGCTGCGTCGGTTACGAGCGTGGCAAGACGCAGATACGCCTGACTGAGCAGGACTGCAAGCGTTGCATTGGCAGGATCGCGGTCAGCAGCCTTCCTGGTCGCGGCGATGGCCTGTGCGAGACGGTCCCGAAGCAATTGTTGGCCCGCTTCCTTGTCGACGCGGACTGCGATCAACGTCTGCCCCAAGTTGCGCTTCGCGCGTTCCGACAGGTAATCCCGGGCAAGGACTCCAAATGCTCCCAGCACGGCGGCCAGCAGCAGGAGGCGGCTGACGGTCCCCGCCCATGGCCAAGGGGCCCGAGCCTGGCGGGTGCCTTGCCCGGCTGGCGCACTGGAAATGCACAGTCCAAGAATGACACACCACAAACAAGCGTTCGCAGGAAGATACAGGTTCCAGTCAAATGCGGAATGAATCGTGATGCCCGCGAGCGCTGCCCAGCAGCCTGAATTCAGCTCGCGATACTCTGCCCCGGCATCCTTGTCGAACCGCCGGAAACGCCTGGCCACGAGTACGGCTAGGGCCGCGATCGCCACGCCGCCTACGAGGCCCGTTTCGGCTAACATTTGCATGTAGTCGTTGTGCGCGAAGTAAAGCCGCGTGTGGCTTGAGTGAAAGCGGGGAAACATCTGCTCGAATGATGTTAGGCCAGTTCCCAGCCAAGGTGATGCTCGAAACATGCGCAGGGAGACTTGCGCGGCGACTGCCCGGCCATCGCTCAGAAACTGCAACATCACTTTCTGCCACTCTGGCGCGAGCACGGGGAGAATCCAGTGCCAGGCCCCGAGCATGAACGCCAGCAATGCTCCGATCAGCATGGCGTAGGCCGTCGTGATCAAACCCATGAAAATCTTCCACTGCCGCGACGCGGTGTTCAGGTAGACGAGAGTCAGGGCTGAAAAGCAGAGGGCGCCCGCCCCGGCCCGGGACTGCGCCATCACGGCTACGACCCACAAAGCCCCACCAAACATTCCGGCTGCGATTCCCCAGCGAACGGCTGCGTGTAGCCTTTTTCGCGTGCCCGACAACCAGAGGGCGATCGCTACGGGCAGCGTGAGGATCGTGCCTCCGGCAAAATGGTTGCTGTAGCGGTAACTGCCGAACCCATCGCCAACTCCCCGGTTCTCCAAAATGTAGCGGCGATCGTCGACCTTGAGTTCCTCGGGCCAGCCAAGCCCCGCTGTTTGCTCGGTCAACAACGTCGGATCCTGCGTTTTGTGGGAGGGCCCGGAGATGTCGAACACTCCAAGCATGAGCTGTGTTTGCCGGGCACTGCCGAAGCACAGGCCAAGCCCGACGATCACGATGGCCGATGCCGCCAGGCCGGCGAGCAGGGTGAAACGGTGCGACCGATAGCGTCCGAGATCGACGATCATCGCGAGGGTGGCTGCGAGCAAAAGAATGCGGCTCGTGGCAGCGAGGGAGGCAGCGGGATGCACCGAGATGGTGCCCCAATTCGACGGGTTATCCGCGTCGGCGATTTTCCACGCGCCTGCAGAAACTGGCGCTATGTTCACCAGGATGCGATCCGGGATTGGAATTTGCTGGATCAGCAGAGCGGCAAATACACATAGCGGAACCCACGGCAGCCGGGAATGGGAAGGCCTGGCGTACAGCCAGAGGCAGACGGCCACTCCAATCGCCGTCTCCAGTCCGAATCGAGCTTCCGCGCTCGAGCAGCCTAGCGCGAGTGGGGCGAGGACGACGGTTGCCGCAACAATCGCAGTGGCAAGGCGATTGGAAATGGGGTGGAGCATCGGAGGTGCTATTGGAGATGCTGCTGGCGGTGCTCTGGCTTGCGCGCTACGACGAGCATGCTTTTTGCGAGTTGAGGAATGCGACCAACCCGATAAACGCGTGCTACCTGTAGCCCAGCCTCCTTGAGAAGCGTCGTGAGTGTATGGGGGGACCAGAATTTTATGTGCCCGTGATCCCAGAGAACTGTAAAGTGCTTATCCATTCCACCGGCCAACGCTATCGCAAGGTTTTTAAGATACCCGTGGTAAGGCGTGGATATCAGTGCATATCCGTTTGGCGACAAGAGGTCGTAGACACAACTGGCGTAGGCGCGGGGTGCGTACACGTGCTCAACCACCTCAAGGCTGACTACAAGAGGAAAAGTACCGAAAGACTCGTGCAAAGGATCGTATGCGGAACCAACTCTAAGATTGGTCCATCCGGGATCTTCATGGGTAGCGCCGTAAACCACCGCAGTAGAAGTAGATCACGTTCGTGAAGTTCTCGACGTTCCGGTAGTCTCCGGCCCGATGCTTGATGGCCATGATCTTGCCGTTGCGACCCTCGGCGACCGCGTTGGTGTTCGGCACTCCAGTCGGGCCAAGTCCTCCTTCCGTGCCGAACACCACCGCTTCTTCGGTCCCCATCATCCTGTGGTTCTCCATCTCGTATCCTACTGGCCCTCTACTGTAATTAAGTAAGGGTAGGTGTTTCACCTATCATTGGCACAGAGGGTCAAGCCAAGAACCTGCTGGTATAGCTCCGTGTCAAACACGCCCCTTGCCCTCAGGGGCAAGCCGCTTTCTCCTCAACGGAGCTACCCAAACAAATCCCCGATGGACCAATAATCCCACAAACGTTACCTTTGCCCGTAGAATGGCATCACCCTGTCCCTGAGTGCAAGAGCCGGCCTCTCTGAAAGATACGCCATAAGAAGACCAACCGCAAAGGATACCACGACGTAGGCCAGCAGTTCCCCACTCCAGCCCAAGTCAAGCACTGATTGCTGGCGCAGGAAACTAAATAGTCGTTTAACGGGCATGTGCCAGAGGTACGTCGTGTAGGAAAGAGCCCCAAGGCCCGCGAGTATACTAACAATGCCCTGGTTACACAACCACTTTTCGTTGTTCAGAGCGAACACAAGGATAATACCAAATCCTAAATAATTGAGCGTGAAGCCGGCTGTCGAGTAAAAAGAAGATTCCGGCTCAAACCAGAAAAGCGGCGCGAGCATGGCAGCGGCAACCGAAAGCCATCGGGGACTCACTCGCATGAATATGGCCGGGCGAAATTCACGAATCCACGCCAATAGGACGCCCGCAGCTAAGGAGTCCATGCGAAGGTGAGTTGCCGAGATGTTTATACTTCCAAATGCGAGAAACGTCACTACGCGACCAGCAAGGCAGAGTAGGAATACCGAAAACGCTATTGCGGGCAAGACGGCTAACGCCCGCCTCGCACTCAGATATAGTACAGTAACACCAATAAGAAGATAAAAATGTTCTTCGATAGCAAGGCTCCACGTGTGATTGAATATCCTCCACAAATAGTTCTGAAAAAATAATAGTTCGCAAAGCAAGCCACGCCAAGAAAAGCGGGTGCCAATAAGTTTTTCAACTGGCGCATAAAAAACAACAAGTGCAAGAAAAGCAGGGTAGATCTTAAGGCTTCGACGAACATAAAACCGTCGCAGATTTACGCCATCATTTCTGCGCGCCTCCGAGAGTAGTAAACCTCCGATTAAAAATCCGCTAAGCACGAAAAAAAGATCGACTCCAGCCCACCCGGCTGAGCAAATGCGATTGATTACTGGATTCGGGTGTTCTGGTGTCATGTGGCGTAGAAGTACCATGGTGACAGCGACAAAGCGAAGCAAGTCAAGCGACTTGAGCCGACTCCCCCGAAGCAATTCACTGCATGCCGGCTTGTTTGCGGTTGTCGTCACTCATATGTCCTTGTAATCGGTGCTTCAGGTATTTCCGTGGCAGGGTAGTCGCGGTCTGAGGTCGGCCTTCCCGCAGAAGAACAGGATTCTCGTTCTGTAGTTCTCGAATGACCGGAAGCCGCGGGCTGCGTACTTCAAGGCCTGGATGACGCTGTTGAAGCCCTCGCTCGTGGCGTTGGTGATCCGGTGACGGAAGTAGCTCAGAAGGTGTGGCAGATGACGCTTGAGCATCTTCACTACCTTGATGACGGGACGCAGGCGGCACCGCACGCCCCAGGCGTACCACTGAGCGAAGAACCCCTCGGCGCTCATCGGGTACACATACCGCCAGAACCAGCGGAACTCCTCCTTGATCGCCCAGGCGCGGGCCGTCTTCAGGCCGTTCTGCCGGATGGCCATGAACCTCCGTCGCTGCTGTGGCGAGAGATTCGCTTTGTTGAAGAGCCACAACTGCCGTGTTCCCTTGAGCCGGTCATCGTCTTCGGCCTGGAGGGCCTTGTTCTCCGCTCGTCGCACCTGATCGACCGCCTCTCCCAGATGCTTGGCGACATGGAACTTGTCGTGCACCAGTTCCGCGTTCGGCGTCTGGTTCGCCACCGCATGGGCGTACGCAGGATGCATGTCGGCAGCCACGGCCACAACCTGCTGCCGCTGGTCGACCGTCGGCGTCTGCAGCACCGCCTCTGCGGCAGCCTGGGTTCGCTCGGGAGCGACGTCCAGAACGCGGGAGCCGTCGATGTCCGTGAGGACGGTGATGTAGTCGTGTCCTCTGCCGAATCTCTTCTCGTCAATGCCGACGTGGGGAATCGGCGTCGCTTCGCGTCGCTCGAGGCCCGGTCGACGGCCCGATCCATAATCGTCTGCGCCGCGTCCCAGGAGAGGCCGAGGAGGGAGGCGGCAGCCTTGACGGTTCGGCACGCTTGAAGGACTTCGATGGCGAAGGCTTCGAACAACAGCGTGAAACGGCTGTGCTTTCCGGCCCACGGCGGCACGATGGTCTTCACCCCGTGATCCGGGCAGCGGCACCGCGGCAGTCGGGCGACCAGTTCCGTCGTGAACTGCATCGTGTCGAGGTGCCGCCAACGCCACTCTTCCGCGTGATCGGCCAGCCCGCAGGACTGGCCGCATTCCGGGCAGAAAACGCCCGAGCCAACGTGCGCCAGCCGGATTTCGACTCGCCGCTCATCGAGCCGAAGGTCAACAGCATCGACTCGCCAGGAGTCGTCAAGGCCCAGAAGACGGGCATAGTGCGTCGAAGGTGTGTCCATTCCGGCAATCTACGGCACGGACGCCCAGGAAACGACTGGCCTGTGCCACGAAATTCCCCGAAGAACCCGCTTCCATCGGTAGTAGAGTCGATCCTTGCGCCCGGGCTCGTTGTGCCCTTCAGAAAACCAACACTCAGCCTCACGAGATTTCCCGATGATCTGTTACCCTACGTCCCTCTACCCAGGAGGAGTCTCTAGACGTCTCGTTGTTTACGCCACGAGAGAGTCCGTCTCCGAACAACGCGATGCTTAAGGGGCGCAAGTCAGGGTTCCTTGCTAAATATCAACGGTCCAGACCGAACGAGAAACATGGTGGAATGTGTTGGATGGGATATGCACTTAAAGCCGTTGCTCAGAAACCACAAGATGGCGTCGTGGGGATCGATGGAATTGCAAGCATCTGCATCGCTGACCCAATAGACGTCATAGTTGGGCTTCAGTGTGCGGTACATTATCCTCTTGTAACGAATGCCCATGAGGAACAAAGCATGACGCAGCGCACGTTTCGGAACAATAAACAGTGAACGCCATAATACGCTATTACGAAGAGGAATAGTAAATTTTATGAGTTGACCCCACAAAGTAAAGTCAGAGTAAGGTCGCACCGCATACCCGTCAGCTGCCCATGACCGACACTGCCAGGCTGGTGCAAAAAAAACCACCCCACCGGGCTTAAGTAGTCGCTTAATCTCATAAAGCGCTTTATCAAGATCGGGTATATGTTCATAAACGGTGATTGTCCAAATTGCGTCAAATGCCTCGTCTTCGAATGGGAAATGCGCACCTAGAGCCACTCGGTACGGCTTGTGATAGTACTTCGCGAGACTCTCCGCGATATCGGTTCCCCAGTAGTCAGGCACGAGATCCTGAAAAAAACCGCCGGATGAACCAATTTCTAGGCATCGCTTGCTGGTCAACCGAAAGTCCTCGATAAACCTGAGTAACTCGGGATAAAGGGAATGCGCTTCCGGCCTCATCGTCCCGTAGTCATGGGCGTACGTTTCGTGTCTTCGTTCGTCATAGAAACTCTTATAGTCTCCCGTCATCACTGCCCCTTATTTTCGTTCCTTGCGGTGAACCAAATCGACGTAGAGTACGGTGGCACTTCGCCATGAGGTCCTTATACAAAACGTAAGGCCGGAGTTGCGAATGCACTGGCGAGCCGGTTCCACGGCGTGAATCCAACGCGGCGACATTAGTTTCCGCGAAGAATAGACTCAGTGATCCGGCGCTCGTATATCTTGGCTCTTACGCTGGCGATATAAGCGGAGCGAATGCGACAGGCAATATACCCACGGATTCCCTCAAGAAAACCCCCTCGCACTACATAATGGTACATAAACCATAGGGTGGGCTCAAATGGCATTCGCAGTGCGATGAACTTTAAAAAGCGCCGTCTTTCCTGGGGATTGCCAAAGAGTTTGGGCTGTACGGAATCGAGTCCCCATCGCCCCGTACGAAAGAAGAGAGTGCGCAGATGTGCCTCCCAGGAACTGTACTTGTTGTGCTTATCAATGTAAGAGGCAAGCCCCTTGAAGTCATCGTGGATGAGTGGAGTCCTGAGTCTGCCGGTGGCACCCCTAGTGATTAGGCGTTCGTGGATTTCCATGTCCAATCCGATTTGATCATTGTCGACCAAATGCTCAAAGCGGGCACAGCCCAAGCGGAACAATAGGATTGCATCGAAAGAGAATCCGCCGTAAGTGAATCGGCGTCCAAGAAAATGGAACCCCTTGCGAATGAAGTACGAAGAAGGTGCATCATGGTGTTCTATCGCCGCCCGGATTTCAAGCCATAGGTCGGGTGGAATCTGTTCGTCCGCGTCAACTAGAAGAATCCATTCGGAGTCGAACGAGAGGTTGTCAATCGCCCACTGCCGCTTTTTTGGATAGCCGCCATGGTATACAAACTGAATTACGTCAGCACCAGCAGTTTCAGCCAGCAGTTGCGTTTTATCGGTACTGCCGGAGTCAAGGACGACTACTCTCGCTGCTGGCTTGAGCGATGTTATACACCGAGCGATGTTTGATTCCTCGTTACGCGCTGCGACCAGTACTGTTACAGGGATCGACTGTGCCGGGAGTGAACGTGGGTTCATAGTCGTTAGCTTGGGGAGTGAGCAATACGGGTCAGAGAGAATAGGGACGAGCGAAACTGACGATGCGATAGATTCCCTGTAGCCCATTCACGGCCGATTAACCCAATGCTTGTAAGTTCCGCAGCGCTGCATGACACCGCACGGGCGATTGCGGCTGCCGCAGAGGAAAGCCGGTCGTTCTCGAGGCGCCAACCGCACGCGATATCGCCGCTCGGCCCTACTGGAAGTTCACCGATGATATCATGCCCGGGCGTAGCGATGATCGGGAGCCCGTGTGCCAGGGCGTCGCAAAGGGCATAGCCGTAATTCTCCCGTCGGGAGAGCGAAACGAACACGTCTGACGCCATCATTGCATCGCTGAGCGAGGTGCCGTTCAATTCGCCGACGACACGGATTCTCTGCAGCATGCCGGGGGGAATCGCTGCCTGCACCTGGCTGCGGGTCAGGTTGCCATCCATGCCCACAATGAGCAGATAGCCGACCGATCCGGCCGCCGCTGCAAAGGCTCGCACGGTGTCGGTCGGTCGCTTCATGGTGTGCAGTCGCCCGACGTAGAGCAGCAGGCGTGCGTCGCCTGGAATTCCGTATGTGCTACGAAACCGCATTCGGCGATCGGTCCGGTTGGCGAGGTCCGGGAGGGCCACCGGCCAGTGAACCACCACGCCATTGTCCTTTGGTAACCAGCGTCGGGCCTTGTCGTGCTCTTTGTGTGATGAGAATACGACGCGATCGGCATCGGCCAGGCACGGCGTGCCCGACAAACTTAGCCAGAGCCGCTTTCTCACGGCGCGGTGTCGCAATCCCCAGGGATCGAGGCAGCCGTGCGGAACAATCCAGTACGGCTTGCCGTGTTGAAGCGACCACCGCCGTGCCCAGGCGACGTGCGCCCGGAAAAGCGAATGCACAACGATGAGGCTCGCATCGCTCAGCAGACGCTCCGCTTGCTGAGTGGCGGCGCGCGAAAGCAGGTGGCAATCTCTGAAGATAAACGAGCCGTCGCACCGGATGCGGTGGGCCCCGTCGGTCGCACTCAGGCCGGTGCGATCGATCCGTCCATCGTCAAACGACAGGATCGGCGCCTGCAAGCCGGTGGAAAAGTCGTTTACGGCCCGATACAGCCCTGCGAGGGAAGGGTCGTGGGTGAGGCAGAGGTTCCAGGGGCCCAGGGGATGGCTGTTGCGAAACGTTGCCCGGTGCGAAGCAGTCACGCGGTGCGATGAGACGGGGAGTCGATCAAGTCGCAGAATCGAGTGAGCAGAATGTCTTTTGTGAATTGCCCCGCCGCGACGGCTCGTGCCCGCGATCCGATTGCCCGCAGCGACTCAGCGGAAAGCTGTTGTACCTCGCGGATCGCAGCGACAGTCGCCGGCACGTCGCCATGCGCCACATGCCAGCCGATATTGTCGTGGCTCAGGATGTCGGCGGCATGGCAGGACGGGGGGCCAAACAAAAGAATCGGCCGGCCGATCGCCATGGCTCCATAGATCTTGCAAGGGTGGATGATGCCCACCATCGAGTCGCCAAGGGATACGACGTGGACGTCGGCCGCGCCGAGTGAGGCCCCCAAGGTGTGTTTCGGCTGATAGGGCAGAGAAAGGACGTTTGGCGCCCCTGCCGCAACCAGGTCATCGACCTCTTGTTTGCCCGACCCGCCGCCAATGAAGACGAAACGAAGGCGATCGTCGCCCACGAGCAGGCCCGATGCGGCCAGAAGCGTCTCGAGCGGGTTATGAGGGCTATGGTTTCCCGAATACATCACCACGAAGTTGTTCGTAAGCCCGTGCTGCGCCCTGAACGATTCGGGTGATCCAGCGGACTGTTCGAGATCATTGTCGTGAGGCCACGGCGGCAGCACGTGCATTTTTGCAGCCACGGGAGCTTTGGCCAAAACGCGTTCCCGCATGAAGCGATCGAGCACGACGACAGTTGTGGCTTGCCGCAACGTGAATCGATTCAGGCAATCAAAAAACCTGACTAACAGCGACCGAGGTGAGATGCGGCCTGCCGCCACCAACTGATCGGGATTGAGATCCATGACCCACCACAGCAGAGGTGCTTTTCGCAACCATGAGAGCAGTGCGCCCGCGGCACCGGCGAACGGCGGGCTCGTGCTCACGAGCACGGCGTCGATTCGCCGCATGCATACGGCGCGTAAAAATGCCTGGGCTATGAAGAGCAATTGGCCCACGAGCCGGGCGCGGATTGTGGATTTGCCGAAGCTGGAAAATGGCAGCCGCCGCACGTCGACACCCGCCCGCTCCTCGCGATGCGGGTATCGCCGGGAAGGATCGTCGTAGCCGCGGGCGGAGGCATACACCACCACGCGCCAGCCGCGACTCGCCATTTCCTCTGCCACATCCGCGACATGCTGGCCGACCGCCGCCGGATCAGGCACGTACACTTGGCTAATGATGACGAGCGTGCGAGGCACACCCCCATCCCGATGCGAGCATGGCGAGTGCACGTGCGAAGACCCGTCAATCAAACAGCACGCTATCAGCCGGCGATTGCGATCTACAACCCATGATCCAATTGTAAACGTCTTGCATTCTTGCGCAAGCAGCCGGCCAAGCGAAGTCCTGCTGCATCCAGCGGCGGCCGCGAGCGCCCATTTCCTGCAACGCGGAGGTGGGCGTCGTGAGCGCCTCATCCAGGCATGCCGTCAGGGCATGCTCTCCGTGAGGAATCCACCAGCCGCAGGCGTGATCGACCAGCCCAGGCCATGGGGCCCCGACGGTGGTGATGACGGGCACACTGCGAGCCAGCGATTCGCCGATCACCATCCCGAAATTCTCACTCTTCGTGGGAAGCACGAAAGCCTCGCACGACGCAAACGCCCGTTCGCGATCCTCGCCGTATAAGGCGCCGGCGAGGGTGGTGCGGCTGGCCACGCCGCGCGATGCCAAGATGCTAGTCACCTCCTGCACATGGTTGCGCTCGACAGGTCCGGCGATCACCAGATGCCAATCGGGATGTCTGTGCGCGAGCTCGCCCCAGGCCGACGCCAACGACGTCACCCCCTTGATTGGCTCGATGCGAGACAGAAACAGTAGCAGCCGTTTGCCTGCCGTCTCGGGAAAGCGTTTTCGAAAAGCATCGGCATGGGTTCGCCAATGCAGGAGAGTGGAATCCTCAGGCACGTCGATGCCGTTTGGAATCACCGCGATCGGCCCGCGGTATCCATACATCCGGATCGACTCGGCCTCCTCCGCAGAAGTCGCGTGCATGAGTGCACACCGACGGACATTACGCCCGTCGAAGAAGAGCGAGGCAAACCGCTTCTTGAGCCGGCTCTTCGCCAGACGCTGCGGGAGCAAGGATCCACGTGGCGACAGGACGAAGGGGCGGCCCTGTCGCAGGGCTTCTTCGCACGCCATCCAGCCAGGAGCCTGCCACATGGCGTGCGCGTGGATGATGTCGTGGGAGGCGACGAGCGCGGGCAGGCTCTGCTGCAGGCTACGGCTATACCAAACCGTGTGGCGGATCGTCGCGGGAAACGTCCGCACGCTCACGCCAGCCCTCTTGGCTTCATGCACGGCATCGGCCATGTCCCCCGTGAGAACGGCGATGGATGTGCGGGAACCTGCGTTCACCAGGCCCCTACATAGGGCAGGCACAGTCTCGGCGGGGCCGCCAGTGTGCCGCCACAGACCGGTGATGATGTGCAGGCTCGTCGGGCCGCTGAGAGGGAGGGGAGTGTTCACCGAGGCCCGAGCGCGTAGCTTCCGAGAGAGCGGCAGCCGCCGCGGAAAAATGCGGCCCGGGACAGCCGCCGCGCATAACTCGGCCAGTTCCCGGCCCGCCACGCCGCGGCGGCGAGGACGCCCCGCCAGGAGCGGCGATAGCCGTGGGATTCTGTCATGGCGGCATGCTCCGCAGCGGATTCGGAAGCACGCAGCCTGCCCAATTGGCCGGCGTGCATCCTGAAGGCGGCGACTGAAGGCGCGGTGGTGCGCTGGAAGCGGAATCCCTGCTCGAGCGCTCGAAACCAGAAATCTGCATCGGCAACGAGCTGCCAACGCGAGTCATATCCCTGCAATCGCTCAAACACAGCGCGGCGGAAGAGCGTGCCCTGCTGCAGCAGCGGGCTCATGCCGGCACGGTAGATGGAAAGCAAATGATCAGAGCGTGCGGAATGCCAGCGATGGAGGTGGCGGCCGGCCTGGTCGACGAAGTCTACTGGTCCATAAGCGACGTCGTGGCCGGCGGCATTTTCCAGTCGGGCGGCGAGCACGTCGGCATAGAGCACATCGTCTGCGTTGATGTATGTGAGCCATTCCCCTGCGGCAATCCGGAGGCCGTAGTTGACGGCGTCGTAGATCCCCTGCGGCGGCCGCCGCATCACGCGGGCGCCCATCACTGCGGCGATGCCCGCGGTTTCATCCGTTGACTCCGCATCGACGACCACCACCTCCATTTCAACGCCGGACACGTCGCGGAGGGCAGACAGCGTGCTGGCGATGGTCGCGGCCGCGTTTCTCGCGGGAATCACGACGCCGAGAGTCGGAGTCATTCCGCGGCTGTCTTCTTTGGCAGCCTCTGGCGGGCGGCCCATTCGCGGTTGAAAGCCACGCGTCCGTCCTGCATCACGATCCACGGCTGCAAATCGGCGGGTAGGGAAGGCTTGAGAATCTTCACGGCAAACATGTTTTGCTGGCCCGGAAACAGCCACACAAAAGCCTTATAGAAGGGAATGACGGCCCTCATCACGAGCGATTTAAGCGACCACCCGCCCCTCAACTCGTAGGTATTTCCCTGCGCATATTCGAAGCGATGCTTCGCATGGGGTGCGAAGCAGGAGATCGTCTTCTCCACCTCGCGTTCGGTCCAGCGGTAGATGAAGTTCGGGATCTCAGTGTCGCGGACGCCGCCGGCCTCGCAGTTGTTGTTGAACACGGCGGGCCATTCGTAGACATAAGACAGGCCGAGTGCACCGAGGGCCCGCATCGTGAGGCTGTCGCGTGACTCGAAGAAAATGACCCCCTTACGGGCGACGCGATAAAGCTCCAAAAGCGCGGCGTGCGGGCTGGCGCAATGGTGCAGCACGGCATGGACGACGGTGTAGTCAAACGACTCGTCGGGGAGGTCGAGCCGCTCAGCGTCGAGCGGCAGCGTGGCAAATGGACTACAGTCAGACCGGGACAACGCGGTGGCGACGTTGGAGATCGTGACATTGCGAAAACCGAGGGAGCGGAAGACGTCTCGATCGTTCTCGCCGCCGCCCACAACGAGCACCGAAGCGTCGCGAGCCGGAATCCAACGGTCGACTGTACCCCGGTAAAAAGCGATGCGAGGATTACTCATGATGGCGTGTCGGCACTCCTTCGGTGATCCCGAGAAGACCGCGGTAAATATCCTTGAGTGTGGCCGCATAGTGCGACCAGCGATAGTGGTCCGCCACCCGCTGCTTCGCCGAACGTCCGAGCGATTCCCGCAACGGCTTGTCGGTCAGGAGGTGTTCGATGGAATCGGCGAGCGCGGGAGCATCGCCCCGGGGCACCAGCCAGCCATCTTCGCCGTGGCGGAGCGGAAGGCCGCACTCGCGGGTCGTGATCACCGGCAGGCCTGCCGCCATGGCTTCAAAAGCCGATCGCGCGCTGCCTTCAGCGTGCGTGGGAAATACGTAAAGATCGGAGGTCGCCAGATAGTCCCGCAATTCATCCTGGAGCAGCATGCCGAGATAGCGGACCGTGCCCCGCAGGCCCATCGCATCTACTACGGGACGCCCCTCGGCAAAGTTGCCCGCGACGAGCAGTTCGTACGGCACGCCGCGCTCGTCGAGCAGCTTGCATGCCTGGGCAATCTCCCGTGCTCCTTTTCGCAGGCCGAACGCCCCCGTGAAGAGTAGGCGCGCAGGGCACGATACGTCGTAGCAAGTCTTCGCTCCCAGAAAGTCGTCGCGCACGCCCCAATAGAGCGTCATGACCTTGGCGGGAGAAAAGCCGGCCGCGAGAAATGACTCACGAACGTAGTCTGAGTTTACGAGCACGAGGTCGGCATCGACGCAGTCCTGCAAGACGAGCTGCCAAAACGGCGAGTTTGGCCCCATGCGGAAGGGTAGCCCGAGTTCTGCATAGATGGGCGCGAGCGTGCGCTCCATTTCCGCTGGATGGGCGATGCTGTGGTCGACCACGACCTTCATGCCGCGGCGCTTGGCTGTGGAGATCGCGCCCCCCTGCCCGGCGCCGCTGCGGACGTGGAAGATGTCTGCGGAACGCAGGTGCCGCCGCGACGAAAAGCCGAACAGTTGCCAGGTGAGGCGATTTGTCTTGCAGTACGGCAGGATCCCTTGCTCGGCAAGACGGAAGCCAGCCTGGGAAATGCCCTCAGAGATGCTGCATGTGCGAATCCTGCTGCGCGGCAGTTTGCCCCCTGCCAGTCGGGCCTTTAGACGGCGGTCGAGGTTCGGCCGGCCGAGCAGATAGCCGGCCGCGCGGGCGACCGGAGACATGCCGCGCGAGGGGATCCAGCCAGTCACGACGCGCATGTCGACGCCGGCGTCGAGCAGTGATACTGCGGATTCAACCACGTGGATCCTCCCGATACCGGACGACAGAATCACGCGGATGGGACGATCGTCTGCCATCACGTTTGGCAATCGCCGAAGGGAATGAGTCGGTCGCAGATTCGCTCGAAGGACGCGGCGAAGGCGGCCGGTCCAAACCCGCCGGCCTTGGCTAGGCTTTCGGCCTCCGCCGCACCAAGTTGGCTGTGGGGAATTTGTGCCAGCCCGCGCAGGCCGTTGGCGAGAGCCTGTGCATCGCCTGGAGGCACGACGACGCCATTCGCAGGCCCGACGAGGTCGCTGCACGACCCGACGGCCGTTGTCGTTAGCAGAAGACAGCCCGACGCGGCTCCCTCATGTAGCGCAAGCGGCCAATTGTCGTCACGGCTGGGCATCACAAAGATTCTGGCCTCGCCGACCGCCCGTGCGATGAGATCTGGTGGACTGAATTCCGAGTGCTTGATTCCAGGCTGCCCTGCGGCCAACGGGCTGAGCGGGCCGCTGCCGAACATCTGCAGTTGCCAGCCTGCACTCACCAATCCCGACCGCGCGAATGCCTTAATCAGCACGTCGACGCCCTTGCGTCGGATCATCTGTCCAACAAACATGATCGTCTGGCCACGGGCTGCCAAGGGGACCGCGGGTCGAAAGATCGCTGGATTGGAGCCATAGAGGCAGGGAAATATGCAATCGCGTGGAACACCGAACTCCTGGAGAACCTGCGCCGCAGATGCGCCGGGAACCCAGCCGCCACGAAACGTCCTTGCGTGCAGCGCGCGATAGACAAACTTTCCGCACAATTGCCGAAGATCGCCCCGCCATCGATTGTCGCTCATGATCACGACCGGTACATGGGCAGCCGCTGCTTCCTTTGCCAAGCGGCGGCAAAAGGAAAAGCCCCATCCTGTCACAATCGCCAGATCAGGGACGCCACCCGGAACATCGGACCAAGAGATCGACCGATCGGCGCGGTTCCACTGTACAAGGTCTGGCAAAACGCGATCTACGGGGGCCGTCGAGAAGCCGGGTTGAGTCGCTATGATGGAAATGTCGGCACGATTTGTATCGATGGCGCCGCGGAGCAGATGAGCACCATAGGCCGGAAGTCCATGCCACACGAACGTTACCCGTGGTCTTCTTGTCGCTGGTAGCGAATTGCTTGTCACGTCAGGGACTTGTCGATCCATTTCATGTAGCGATCACAGCGACGTTCCCATGTATGCTCCTCAGGTGGAACAGCATGGCTTTCGAAGTCATCACACTCGCCCGCCTGCATCGCCCCGGCGAGCGCTGCAGCCAGGCTCTGCGGGCTACCCTGCCGGTAGTAGTGCCCCGTGTCCCCCAGTACCTCGACGTTTTCGCCGATGGCCGCAGTGACGATCGGCCGCCGCGTTGCCAAGTAGTAGTAGAGTTTGCTCGGGCAGCGAGCCCAGTCCGCCTCGGTATCGTGCATCGGTGAGATGAGCACGTCAGCCTCCGCCAGCGTGCGGATGTAGTCGGGCATCGGCAGATATCCGGCAAATGTCACGCGGTCGGAGAGCCCGGCATCACGCACCGCATCAATCAAGCCCTGCTTTTCAGGGCCCTTGCCCAGAAACAGAAACGTCCACGGGATTTCGTGACTAGCGAGCTGCGAAAGCGCGGCCACGATGTCGTAAACGCCGTAGGCCCGGTAGAACCCGCCCGCGAAGAGTATTGTTTTTTTTGCCTGCTTCGGGCGTCTAGCCTGACGTTCGCGGATTTCGGTGACAAACGCACTAGGTACTGCATACGGCAGCCACAGCAGCGGCCGATGCGCTCCCTTCTCCAGGAGTCTCGCCCGGAAGAGAAACTCAAGATAGCGACTGGCAGCGATCGTGCCATCGGCTGTGAAGAGCGCCTGCCGCTCGGCCCACCGCCAAAACGCCCTCTTATGCCAAGGCATTGAGGAGAGCGCGGACAGCCGTTCCACGTGGTCCACGATCCAGAAGGCCCCGCGACGCGTCTGTCGCGGCACGAATGTGCGCGGATCGAGGCCGCAACTGTGGATTACGTCGAAACCCCGGCCCTCGATCAGTGCGGCTTTGGACCGAATGTCGCCTCGGGTGGACGATCGCGAGACATACTGGCATTCCACGTTTGGCAGGGTCCCGAGCAACTTTCTGTTGTCTGGATGGTCTTCGGCGACCACCGTGACGGCGTGCCCCAAGTTGGCCAGAACGGGGGCCATTCCGACCGCGCGCATCATCGTGTGATGCTGGGTTGCTACGTGCGCGGTCACAAAACAGATTCGCATGGCAGTGCGCTAAGCCGTCACGTCACAGGCCGCATCGGATAATCGGCATCAGTGGAAGAATGCTCTAGCATAGGGTGACGCGTGCGGCGTGATCCGATAAGTTGCCGTCTGTGGGCGGCCCGATATGCATACGCAAGCAGGAAGAAGGCCCAGCCTGCGGCTGTGGGAATCCGATGCGTCTGAGGCGAAGCCACAAGATTCCAAAGAGTGAGCCAGTACAACACCGCAAACAACGCGGTGTAACGGGGCAAAAGGGCCGGCACGAAAGTGATCGACCACAGCACGAGTGCGGTCATGTATGCGAAGAACGCGAAGGCGAGAACGCCGTGTTCCACCAGGGAACCGAACAGCTGCGAATGAACGGGCAGCAGAGTTCGCACTTTTTGTCCGCGCACAATGAGCCGGGTTTCCTTGCCCGACCGGCCGACCATTTCCGAAGCCCGGGAGTAGTAGCCCTCCGTGTCTTCGGGCCACGATCCCTGGCCCAGAAAAGGCTTGTCCTGCCATGCGAGAAGGCCGGTGAGAATGTATACGCCTCGAGAGCTCACGAAAATGCCTCCTGTCGCCTGCTTCTCCTTTTCATATTTGCTTGTGTGCGCTTTCGACAGCAGGTGATTTTCCGCCGCGTATTCGTACCCGTACTTTAATGCCAACAACCCTGCGACGGCGACCAGACCTATGATAAAAAGCCGGCCGAAGCCTATTTTGTTGTGACGACTACGCTGCGGCTGCAGCATGCGAAAGGCCAAGGTTGTAACGCCTGCGAGGAACATCACGCCCCCTGAACTCCGCGATCCCAGCAGAATGTACGTTGGGCCTAGCGCGAACAATCCTGCTATCACCGGCCTCGGATGTCGCTCGTAGAGGCACGCCGCAGCGGCGAGAGTCACTGCCGTTAGGATGTAGTTGATCGAGGTGTCGAACTTCAGCATATCGTCCATGGTCGCACCGAAAGTCTCGGCCTGACCTGGACGGAAAACAAAGAGGCTGATGAACATGGAGAAGGGCAGGCCAATGAAGATCCATTCCAATCGTTTCAACGAGGGATAACAAATGATGAAGATCGACAAGACGCCGATGCCCGTGAGCACGGACCGAGCGACTCCCCGAGCGAGCAGTTCGAACATAACGTTGTTCCAGAGGTCACTGCTGATCGCTGCGACCATCCATCCGATCCAGAGCAGCGAGAAGATGCCGGCTGCACCGGTCGTGATCAGCGGCAGGTAGCGGCCGAATCGCCACAATGCGGTGGCGAGAAGGTATACCTCAGTGAAGGCCAGGTAGCCGATCAGCCTGATGAAAGTCATGCCGCCGAGGCCGAGCAGAAAACACCATCGCGAGGAGACTCGAGCCGGTGCGGCACTGGACGCGGCCGAGCGGAGCGGATGACGGCTGATTAGCGCGTTTGAGCAGATGGGGTCGATCGCGGTGGCAGACATTAGTTTGCCTCGGGGCCGTGCATGACCTGATCGTACAGTCGCTGATGTTGCGCTGCTACGGCGCGGATGTCGAATGCGTCGCATGCATGCCGGCGGGCCTCGTCTCGTCGTTTGTGATGGCCCGCGGTGTCGAGGATCGCCGGACCGAGGAGTGACACAAGGGCGGCGACGTCGAACGGCGGTGCAAGCGATTCAGCGGGGATGGCGACAAGATCACGCAGGCCGCCCACGTCGAAGCCAAACACCGGCGTGCCACAGGCCGCCGCTTCGATCGCGACGTTGGGGAGATTGTCCTGCCGCGAGGTGACAAGTACGGCGTCGAGAGCCGGATACGCAAGGGCAAGTTGTTCCGACGAGAGACGCCCCAGGAAGAGGAGCGAGTCGGCAACGAAGAGATTTTCCATGGGGGCCGCGCCGCCGATCGCCACGGCAAGAACCCGCCGGCCGCGGATGTGGTCGCGCATCGCGGCCACCACGGCGGCAGTGAGATCGATGCCTTTGCGAGGGTCGTCCACCTCGTGGGATACGAAACCGATCAGAATCGCGTCAAGAGGCAGTCCGATGGCCCGCCGTGCCTCCTCTTTGGCACGGGGCACAAACTGCTCGACGTCGATGCCGTAGGGAATCCGGGCAATGCTTGCCTTGCCCAGCAGTGAACTCGCCCGGGCCGCCTCCTCGATCCACCGACTCGGCGCTATGAAGGTGATGGGCTTCTTGGGATACGCCCAACGCTTGAGCCCGTAGCCGACGGAGCTTGCGTCATGAGCGTGGGGAAAGCGCACCTTGGGACAGTTTCCACACGCCGACGACCACCGTCCGCAGCCGCCGTCGAACGTGCAGCCGCCGGTGAAAAACCACATGTCGTGCAACGTGGCCACGAGCGGGCTGCCGAAACGACGAAGGCCGGCGAGCGACACTGTGGCGCCGTGAGGCTGATGGATGTGTACGACGTCGGGATTGAGCGCCGCCACCGTCTCATGGATCGTCGTGGGCAGCCACGAGAGCGACAGATACGGCTTGCCGGACAGAAGCCATGCGGGAATCGAGTCGAGCCGGCGGCGTATGACTGCATGGCCGCGTCCATGGGCAACGACGGTTTCCGGACGGGAGTGCGCGGCGGACGCGTGGGCGCAGCCGGCCTGCATGCACACCCACGACGATGCGCCCTGCCGCAGCAGTTCGTCATGCAGCCGCAGCGCGGCATGGTTCAGCCCGCCGGGGCAGTCGTTCGAAAGGACGTGAACGACGCGCATGGAATCGATCAGGTGACTTTAACGGGCCGAGTGAGGGTGAATGCCAGCCACAGCAGCGGCACCAACTGCAGCAGGATGAACACGCTCACCGTCGCCGCGATCATCCCAGTGGATCCGAACCATGCCAGGCCAAGGAATTTCGCGGGCAAGACGCAAAGCATGAACAGCAGCCCCATGGTGAGCTGGAACCGAAGCTGGCCGAACCCATTCAGGTACATGACGACGGGGTACGACACGATGGTGACCATTGCCCACACGCCGAATGCGAGCAATAGAGACGGCGGTACGGTCACTTCTTCACCCACCCACCAAGCAAGCAGAGGCTTGCCTGAGACGGCGGCAGGAACGATGAGGAGCATCGCCACGCCAGCGGTCGCAAGCAGCGACCGCACCAGCGTCCGGCGCGACCACTCGACGTCTCCCCTCGCCCGGGCATCCGCATAGGCCGGCCAAAGCGGACCCAGGAACACCAAGATGACTGCACTTGCGATGTTGAAAAACCGTAGCGGGATTGCCATCTCGGCCACGGCGCGGGAGCCCCCCGGGGCTTTGTAGAAAGTTTCCCAGAGGCCGATCAACAGAGGGTCCGACTGCAGCGTGATCAAGCCGATAAATCCGAGGAGCATGAACTGCCAGCCGTCGGCAAGCAGGTGCCGCATCTCTTCCGAGGAAAATGCCGCTAGGCGCGGTATGGCCCAACCGCCGTAGCGCGCGCGAGCGACGACGGCATTGATCGCCATGCCCAAGAGCGCCCCTGCAGCCCATCCGGCGGCCACGATTGGAAGGCTGGCCCTGAGCCAGCAGGCGACGCCCACGAGCGCCAGGCTGATGGTGGAGCCGGCGACCTGGCAGCCGGCGCTGATCCAGCCGTCTTGATACGCCGTCGTGACGCGATCGAAGAGCCCGGCGGCGAGATTCAGAGCGGCATACACGATGAACACCGCGGCACACGCCGTGATCGCCCAGTCGTTTGGGCGGCCATTGGGCCGGGCCAGCCCGCCCAGGGAGTCGTCGACGCTGACCCAAGCGGCGGCGACGGCGATCACCACGGCCCCCGCAGCGACCATCATGAAAAATGCAGTGGAGAGGATTTGCGAAAGCCGCCGCTCATCTCCTGCCGCCCGTGCCGTCGAGACGCGGTTCATAAGGCTCAGGGGCACGCCGAGCGCGAACACCCCGAGCACCCCCGCCAGATTCTGCCACATGGCCCATGTGCCAAACTGCTCGACGCCCATGAATCGCACGAGAACGGCCGTCGTCGCCATCGACAGCAGCATGTTGAGTGGCCGCACAAGCACCGCCCCGATGGCAGTGCGGGCGGCGGCTCGTCCACGCTCGGAAGAGAACACGCGGCGTGGAGCGTTGCCCAGGCGGCGCAACTGCCCAAGCACCACGGTTGCCAGGCTGCCCATGAAGGATGCCGACGTCATCGGGCGCCGATTAGGCAACGGCCTCGATGAATAGCGAATCAGGCTTGCGGACGCGGCCGTTCTCGGCATCGAGATTGAAGGCTGCGAAGCCGGGGAGGCGGCTCTCCGTAGCGGTCATCCGCTTGGGCGAGTGAAACCCAGCCGCCACCAGGCGGCGGGAAAGCCGGACTTCGTCGTACATCACTCGGTGAACCTCACCCGATGCACGAAAAAAACCTTCGCGCACGGCCCGGGCTCCGTGTTTTCCGAGCAAGACTCTGGCCGCGATTTCGACGCTGCGCTCTCGCAGCATCGTCCACGCCCGTCGCCAGCCGCGCGGGCTGAAAAACGCAGCCAACCGGTCAGCCTTCGCTCCACGGCGGGCTACCGTAGACCGGAATTCGTCTCCAGCGCGGCCTTCAACGAAGCCGGCCTCCTCAGACGGACAGCCGAGCCACGTGGTGTAGAGATCTCCGCCGGGAACCGTGCGGGTGGCTTGGTCGAACAGCTCCAGATAAGTGTATTCCAACGAAAAGTCATTGCGATTGTCACCGTCTAATACCCGAGCTTGTAAGTCTGCAAACGCGCGGCAGAGGTGGCCAAGATCGGGAACGGCGACGCGGATAACACCCTGAGGCTTGAGCACGCGGTGTTGCTCCCGAAGAAGCCCGGCGGCATCACCGGGGCCGAGATGCTCAAGAAGGTGCGACGAGTAGCACATATCGACACTGCCGTCTGACAGCGGAAGCGGCTGACGGACATCGACCGGCCGCACTCCAGGAAAGAAGGGATGCAGGTCGAAGTTGATCCACTGTGGATGAGCGATCTGTCCACAGCCCAAGTTTACGAGAACGAGTTCATGCATGCGCAAGGACTTGCTCTTGGCTTACGGATCAGCCCTTGCGGATCACAAAGAAAAGGTGAGGCTGGTCGAGCTCCCCAGCTACGATTCGCTCGGAGTGCCAGCGGGATAGCGACTCCAAATTGACCGGCACGGAACTTACAAAATACGGCAGAGACCCTGCAGCCGAGCCTATCCATTTCTCGCAGATTAACTGGGGATGAACTTCGCCCCACGATTGTTGCCAACCCCGCTTGTCGGTTTTCCGAAAGTGCATCGAGCCATTCGGAGTGAGCGACACGAAAAACCCACCAGGACGTAGCATGCGGAGGCCTTCCGCAAGCATGGCGCGCGGGCAGGGGACGTGTTCGATGACGTGGGACGAGTAAACGAAATCAAAGGATTCCGCAGCGACGTTTGCAGGCTCCATGATTTGTACGCCTAGTTTTCGTGCTGCAAACTGACTACGGGGCATTGAAATCTCGTAGGCCCGTACGTCGAAGCCGGCCTGCTGAAATTGCCACGCGCCGTAGCCCCACGAGCATCCATAGTCGAAAATCTTCGTCGAATCGCGACCGCCAAGGGCCCTAATTATCTCGATGGAATCGAACCGATCGAGATCGGTTCCAGCAAACCGAGATGCCGTCATGCGCTGCAGTTGATCATCGTCGGGCAACTCTGTCGTGGTTCCTTGCTCATACGCACTCTGGTAGTACTGTGCATTCTCCGCGCTATCGGTGGTTGGCGTGCGGAATAAAAGAAAGCATTCTCGACACCTTTTCAGAGCCGAAACAACATGTTTCCGCGAGACGACCGATGAATCCACGGCTCCGCAATTTGGGCAGGTGTTTCTTGCATGCACGCAGCAATGCGCGAGGCACCATAGAAGGTAGCGGACCTTGGAGCTTGAAAACATTGGCAAACTATGTCTCGCTCAGTTTGGGCAGGTCGTCCCGACGTACAAACAGGATGTCTTGCTCGAGCGGGTGGTTGCCGAAAAGCGTACCTGCCGAGGGGAACATGACCGGATAAAGGCCGAATGACTCCATTGCACTGCAGACGGATGAAAACGTCGGTGCTTTCCCCTTGAAAACCTCGCCAAGGCTTGCTTCGACAATCGCGAGAGAAACATGTGGAAGGGTCTTGCGCGATCCCTCCAATACCTCGAGTTCGTGGCCTTGCGCATCGATCTTTAGGACGACGGTCCGGCCCTCCAGGCGGCGATCATGGTCATCGAGACGCTCCAAACGAATGTCGAGCGATCGCGCAGTGCCATGTTTCGCGGAGTTTGCAACCACGTCGGCGTAATCGTGGAGCGATGCCATGGCGTCGTGTTGCGGCTCAACCATTTTTGCTTGCCCGTTGTTGGACGATGCCGCCGCCGGGATGATCTTCACACGGTTTCGGTCGGGAAAACGCCGCTGCAGCGATTCAACCAGTTGTGGCAACGGCTCCCAAAGCTCCGCCGTGCTGTTGGGGAAACTCTGCAAAAACCGGCTCGCCCATTGCCCGTCGTTGGCGCCGACATCGATGAGATGAATCGAGGCGGTCGGCGGGGTAAATCGTGCGACACGAATGGGGATTTCCGCTCGCTCCGGTCGCCGAAAGACGTCGGTCCAGCCGATTTCCGCAGGCTCCATTGATCGTGTGCGCAGGTAGTCTAGTTCCTGAAGGAGTAGACCCCGAATTCGACAGGCGGTGCCGATGCGCAACAAAACGCGAGACACAAGTTCGCTCA
Organism: Planctomycetia bacterium; assembly: GCA_014192425.1. Classification (NCBI taxonomy): domain Bacteria; kingdom Pseudomonadati; phylum Planctomycetota; class Planctomycetia; species Planctomycetia bacterium. The sequence goes on from BJHK01000011.1 coordinate 110,753, forward strand.
TGGTCATGGTTTTCGTGCCGGCGACCAGCCGTCCGTCAGGGTTGGCATTCGTAGCGTGGAACAACGCGGCCAGGTACACCGAATGTCAGGGAGTCTGCAGGCGCATCGGCTAACAGACAAGAGTTGCTACTCACCTTGCTTCTCGGCCCCACCGTACTCCCGGGTCCGATGGCGGCGTGCAAGCCCAGGAATACGTCGGTTTCCACCGTCGCATTACCGCCGAGCGTGGCGTACGGCGACAGCACGGCATAGTCGCCAGCCGTGGCGTCGTGGCCAAGCGACGAGTGATAATTCATGATCACGAACCGACCGAGCCGGCAGGCATCACTGACGATGGCGTAAGGGCAGAGGATCGACCCCGCGCCGATCTCCGCCGTCGGGGCCACGATCGCGGTCGGGTGGATGAGCGAAAGAAACTCGGCTCCGCGGGCAAGAAGCGATTCTGCGACCTGTCGCCGTACGCCCGGAATCCCGATCGCCAGCAGGCAGGCGTCGCCCGGCTCGAGCTCGAAGGTCTCTGGATCGCCGATGATGGCCAGCGGTGTTGCGTGCCCATTGAGCCGGCCGGAATCGGCGGACAGGAAACCGGCGATTCGCTTCGCATCGCTCGGCCAGGCCGCCGTGGCCCAGTGCAAAACCTCCCGGCCGAACCCGCCCGCACCGATGATCAGAATCCGACGAAAATCAGCTGGCGAACGCATGGCTTGGACGGGCGACTGGGGATCGACTCGCTCGCTTACGTGCCCGGAATGACTCGCCGCACATGTTGCCGAGGCATCCGTCATGTCCCTCAAAAGAGGGTGTTTTCGGCGAGGCACTCCGTTCCCGTCGGTGCCACACAGCCTTGCGAAATGGTCAGGATCAACCGCCCTCCGGCAAATATAGCCGATTCCAGGTGGCTCCGCAGCGATTTCACGGGGATTTGTGGAAGCGCGGGATTCACGAATTTGCCGCGGTTTTGTCGGGAACGCGAGGGTGAACGCCGGGCCCTGCGTGCCGGTTGTGCTGAGATGTGAACACGCGTACACTTAACGGCGTCGCTGTTTTGCGGGGCCGAATTCCGTGCCTGAACCCTTCGAAATCATCGGAACTATTCGGGAGGTCGTCATCATCGCGGTCGGCAACCGAATTCGCTGCATGCCGCTCCTGGTCAAGTTGCACGGGCCAGGGCGGTGGCGGAAAATGAAGGGCATCGCACTTGTGAGGCTGCCGAGCGGACGAGTGCGGATCGCGGAAGTGCATTGGTACGAGGCGCACGGAATCGGCCGCGTTGAAATCAAGCGGAAAAGGTATCTGCAATGACCACGTCGGCCCAGGCTCGATTTGCGGTGTGCGTGACGAACGAGGGATACGAAACGTCGCTGCAACGCAACAAGATTTACGCCGTGATCGACGATGCGGACGCCGCCGCTGACGGCGATCTTCGCATCGTTGACGAGACCGGGGAGGACTACCTCTATCCCCGTGCGTGGTTCATTTCGATCGACGTGCCAGAGACGGTGAGGCAATCGGTTCTGCGGGCCACGGGATGATCAGCCGCCGCCGTCGATCGTGAGCACCTGGCCGGTGATGAAGGCCGCGGCGGGGCTCGTCAGAAATTCGATCGCGCCGACGACATCGGCGGGAGTGCCGAGCCGGCCCAGGGGCGTTCGCCGGGCGATCCGGCCGCGATTGTCGGCCGACAGCGTCGCCGACAGGTCGGTCTCCAGGAAGCCCGGGGCGACGGCGTTGACCCGGATGCCACGCGGGCCGAGTTCCCGGGCCAGGCTGCGGCCGAAGCCTTCGAGAGCGGCTTTCGTTGCAGCATAGACGGAGAGCCCGGCGGAGCCGCGCGTGGCGACGATCGAGGAGATGAGGGTGATGGAGGGGGTGGTCGAAAAAGGTGGCAGGCACCGGAGGTGCCTGCCACCTTTTTCGGGAGCGAGCATTTGCCGGACGCATTCCCGGACGAGAACGATCGAGGCCTTCACGTTCACGGCGAGCATCTGGTCGATCTCATCGTCACGCATCGTCGCCAGCACCCCCTCGTGGGCGACCGCGGCATTCGCGATACAGTGGTCGATACCGCCGAACCGCTCCGCCACCCGGCCCACGAAACCGATCACGGCCGCCGAGTCGCTGCCATCGAGGGTTTCGGCATGAAGCCTGTCGGGATGCGCCGCGGCGAGCGCGTCGAGGGCCGGCGAGCCGGTCCGGGAAAACGTCGCCAAGCGGTCGCCGCGGGCGAGCAGCCGCTCGACGATCGCCAGGCCAAGCCCACGCGAGCCACCCGAGACGAGGGAGGTCAGAGGGATTCCCATGCCTCGCGGGAGAGCCCCGCCTGTCTTAGGAGTCGGCGAAGCAGATCTCGGCCGATGTCACCCTGATGTGGATTCGGGATAACCAACGTCAGGTCGCCTTTCGTCATGAACGAATGCCTGCCCCCAGCGAACGGACCTTCAAAGCCTGCATTTCGCAGTGCCAGCACGAAATCGCGTCGCGAGATTGGGCCAAAGGCTGGCATTCAAGAACCGGCTTCAGCCTTCACTGCCAACTCGATGCCATCAATGACCGGCAATGAAAGATGGCGATGAATGCGAAAAAACACCCAGTCCTCCAAGGCCGACAACAAGGCTGCCCGACAACTCTCCAACGTGTTTCCGGTGGCATGAACACCGGGACACAGGGGTATCTCCCCGTAAAAGTCCTTGTCCTCGGGAAGGATTTCGTAGGTCGCGTAGCGGGCAGCAGCGTTGAGATATTCCGAGAGCATAAAAACCTCCTGTCTTGATCAGGTCCTGGCCGCGATCGCTGCCCGGCGGGGGAAGTGTGCACGCCGTTGATGGGCCGAGAAAATAATCAGGCCGCGGTGGATCATGCGTACATCAATCGACCGCGTGGAGTCGGAATCGGCCGGCCAAGCGACTCGGCGGTTTCGATCCACTCCCGAATCACGACCTCGACATTCTCCAGCGCCTCCCGGTAGGTCGCCCCGTCAGCTGCACAACCCGGCAGTTCTGGAACTTCGGCAATCACGGCGTGATCGAGTGCGCTCCAGTAGAGAATGATCTCGTAGCAATTACTGCCGCTCATTCGTCGCACTCCTCTCCGGTACTACCAGACGCAAGTCCGTACATGGTCAACACGAAACGAATGTCGGTGTCCGCGTCGCCTCGGAGGATGCGGCCGAGAAACTTTTCGCGACGAGTCATGAGGCCTGCACCATTGGCCGGCGGGGGGTTTTGCCGGCGGCGGTGGTCGCGATCCGCTTCACGATGTCGAGGATCCGCGGCACCGCGTGTGGCTCGAGCGACCCTCGGCAAACGGCCAGCGCCGCCGTGCGGATGTTGTCGGGACCGGCCGAATCAGGGAGCGGGTCGGTGAGGACGATCTCCGCCGCCACGAGTTCCCCCGTGATCGCGCTCGGCATGCCATACACGCGGGCCTCGGCGATTCCCGGCATGCGGCGGAGAATCTCCTCCACACGCTTCGGATAGACCTTCGCACCGCCCACCACGATCACGTCGCTGCGCCGGCCGGTGAACTCGTAGCGGTCGCCGCGCCGCTCCACGAGATCCCCCGTCGCCACCTCGGCCGTGTCGCGGGAAAGCTGCACGAGCAGTTCGCCGTCGCGGCGGGTCGCAATCCGCACGCCACCGGGAAGCGACTTGCCGAGCCAGACAGCTGGAAAACCGGGCAGGCCGTCCGCCACCCGAAACACCTCACCGAGTTCCGTCGTGGCGTAGACCTGCGTGATCTTCGCGGCAGGAAAGACCGCGCGGGCCTGCTCCAGGAGTGACCCGTCGGCCGCCTCGCCACCGAGCGTGATCCGGGCAGGGGCACAGGTCCCGAGCAGGGCCCGGTCGGCCGATGTGATCAGCCGACGCAGGAGCGTCGGCGTCGCGGGGAGCACCGCCACCCCCTCCACGGTCATCGCCCGGGCCACGATGTCTGGATCGCGGGAGGGCGGCACGACGAGCGTGCCGCCGGTGAGCAGAGCCTGCACCCAGACCTGGATGCCTGCCCAGCGGGTGGCGTCGTAGACGAGCAGCCAGCCGAGGCCGTGCCACTGCTCCGCCAGCCGGGCGGCCGCGAGAAGCGAGTCCCAGGAGTGCTGCACGAGTTTCGGCGGGCCGCTCGTGCCCGAGGTGGCCACGACGACGTGGGCCGGGACGGCGTCGAACTCCAGGCGACGGCCCGAGGTGGCAGCGGGCACGGCGAGCGTGTCGTCGATCTCGATCCAATCGCGGAGCTCGCCGACGAGATCGCGGGAGTCATCCGCCAGCAGCGCCACCGGCACGTGCTGCCGACCGCAGGCGGCGGCGATGGCAACGAGCGCCTCGGGCGTGGTCGCCCGGGCCACGACCCCCACCGGCCGCACCGCGTCGAGACGCGCTTCGATTGCGACGATGGACGCGGCGAGCGCGGCATACGAGACCTGGCGGCGCCGGTCGCCGCCGGCCGCGACCACGATCGCCGGACGGTCGGGGGCCTGGCGGGCGATCTCGGAAATGGCGAATGCGAGCCGGTCCTCGACCGGCGCGTCGGGGATGCTGGAAAGGTCACTGCTCATGAATGGTCCAATGAGTCGTTCAGGGCCGAGGTGTAGATGGCGATCAGGTCAGAGACGGTGCGCAGCGGCGGGCGGGAGCCCGTCGTCGGGGCCGAGCGGAAGGGGTCGATGCCGAGCGACCGCTCGAGGAGGACGATCGTCTGCGCGAGGTCCAGCGAGTCGAGGCCGATGTCGGCCGCGAGGACCGAAGCGGGGGTGATCTCGCGGCCGTCGCGGCCGGTGTCCCGTAGCACGGAGCGGATCGTGGTCGTGACGGCGTCGGCTATCGAGGGCGTCATGGCATGAACTCCGGCATTGTGGCCGAGCCCGGGGCAGCGATGCCCCGGCCGGTCAGGGCCTGACCAATCATTTGAAACACGGTGGCGACCACGATCCACAGATCGGTCAAAAAACCGAGCGGCCGGCGGACCCGCTCGACGTATTCGGCGTCCATTTCCAGCCGTTCGGGCCAGTTGACCGAGTTGCGGCCGTTGATCTGCGCCCAGCCTGTCAGACCCGGCCGGACCTCGAGCCGGGTCGCCTGCCGGGGCGTGTATCGCGGCACGTACCGCAGCGGCAGCGGCCGCGGGCCCACCAGGCTCATATCGGCGCGGAGCACGTTCAAGAGTTGCGGCAACTCGTCGAGGCTCGTGCGGCGCAGAAACCGGCCGAAGCCGCCGAGCCGCTGGGCATCCGGCAGGAGGCAGCCGGCGGCGTCACGGGCGTCGGACATGGAGCGAAACTTGAGGACGCGGATCGGTCGGCCTCGCAAGCCTGCCCGGTCGTCGGCGAAGAGCACCGGCCGGCCGAGGACGACCCGCACGGCGACCGCGACGAGGAGCAGCACCGGGGCGAGCAGCACGAGCATCAGCAGGGCCGCGACGACGTCACACACACGCTTCAGGCCGTCGGAGTAGAGTGACATGGAGCGAGGGACGACCACCTACCGCGGTCGTGGCACCGGTATCGCGGGCTGTGCTGTAGGAGGTGCCCCGTCGATCTGCATCCGCGCCGCGAGCCGCTCCGTGCCCACGGTGAGCATGCCTGCCAGCCCGACGACGATCAGGGGCAGGGCCACGCGGATGCTCTCTCCAACGCGCGGGTTGATCATCCCCACGGCTACGAGCCCGCCACACGACGCGAGCAGCGCATAGATCAGGGCCGTGCGGCCATGATTCACCCCCGAGCGGATGAGGCGGTGAAAGAGGAACTCGCGATGCGGCTGAAGCGGGTTCTTGCCGTTCCAGATGCGGCGCAGCACCGAGACGAACGGATCATAAATGTACGGCCAGAGGACGAGGATCGCGGGTAGAAACAGCGACTGCCGCTGCTCCGCAGGCAAGAGCAGGGGCAGGGCGGCGAACACCGCCCCCAGAAAACCGCTCCCCACGTCCCCCATGAAGATCCGGGCCGGGTTCCAGTTGAATACCAAAAACCCGGCCGCCGCGGCGGCCACGAACCCGGCGACGAGCGTCGTCGCAGTGGCCCCGGTCTGCCAGGCCAGGAAAGCGATGAACAAGCCCGCGACCGTCGCGGCAAGGCCGGCCATGCCGTCGGACCCGTCCATGAAATTGAACGCGTTGATCATGCCCACCACCCAGAGCACCGTCACCGGCCAGGCGAACAGGCCGAGCTGGATCGGCTCCATGCCCGGCAGGCCGATGGCAGTGATCGGTCCGAACGCGGCCGTTATCGCCGCGCCGGCTCCGATCTGGATGAACAGCCGCAGCAGCGGCTGGAGAGGGCGGATGTCGTCGATGAATCCGACGACGGCGATCGCGAGGCACGGCAGCAGCATGCCGAGAACGATCGGGCCGGCGAGGGTGGGATAGCGGACGGCGGTGGCGATCATCCCGAGGCCGACCGTGGCCACGATCGACAGGCCGCCCCCGCGGGCCGTCGGCAAGGCATGGGCGCTCCGCCGGTTTGGTAGATCGACGAGCCGCCAGCGGGTGCTGGCGAGCACGATCAGGTCGGCCACCACGGCCGCGACCACGAAGGCCAGCAGGCCGGCGCCCGACCAAAGGACGATTTCCAGCGAGTCGAGCGAGGGAAACAGCTGCGTCTGGTCGGGATTGCTCATCTGCCGGCTACTGCATGGGATGCGACAGCGGCCCGGATCTCCCCGGCCACCTGCCGGGCGACATCTGGCGTGACATGCACGCCCAGCGGCAGCGCGAGCACTGTGTCAGCCAGCCGCTCCGTGATCGAGAGAGACCACTCCGGTCGCACGTAGCCGGCAAAGCTCTCCATGCGGTGACAACAGGGAGAGTAATAGGCTCGGGTCTCGATTCCCTTCGCCGCCAATGCGTCGTGCAGCGCCTGCCGATCCATGGGCCAGGCCGGATCGACCGCGATCGTGAAGTCTTTCCAGCTGCTGCGGCCCGTGGCCGGGATTGCCTGCAGCGTGATGCCCGGAAGGCCGGTCAGTTCCTGGCGATACGCCGCCACGGCAGCGGCCCGGCGGGCTGCGACCTCGTCGAGCCGGGCCAGCGAGGCCCGTGCCAGGTGCGCCGAGATCTCCGGCATCCGCCCATTCAGCCCCGGCAGGCTGCAGCCATAGTGGCCGTCGTTGCCATATTCGCGGCCCTTGCGGACGAGGTCGGCCAGACAGTCGCACGACGTGACGACCACGCCTCCCTCGCCGGCGACGACAAGCTTCGTGGGGGACAGACTGAAGACCTGCGCCAGGCCGCCGGCGCCGACCTGACGGCCACCGTCGAGTGTGCCCAGGCCATGGGCCGCATCCACCACCAGCGGCACGCCGGTTCGCGCCGAAATTGCCCGCAGCGCTGCCATGTCGCAAGGACAGCCGAACGTATGACAGGCGAGGATCGCGGCGGTGCGGTCGGTGATCGCCCGCTCCACCGCCGCGGGATCGACCGTGTAGGTCGCCGGATCGACCTCCACGAACACCGGCTCGAGCCCGGCCCAGACGATCGCCGCTGGCGCCGCCAGGAAGATGAAGCTCGGCACGATGACTTCGGCGCGGGTTCGGACCCGCGATGCCGGCGTCGCACACCCCTCGTGGCACATCTCCTGGCAGCCCCCGTGCCGCCGGTCCGCGACGGCGGCGAGCGAGCGGAGCACAAGCGCAAGGCCAACCGTGCAGCTCGACACCGCGATGGCGTGCCGACAGCCGGTGACCGACCGCATGTCCGCCTCGAACGCGTCGAGGACGGAGCCCTTCGTGAGCATGCCGCTGGCGACGATCCGTTCGATCCCCGGGCCCAGTTCGGCGAAATTCGGCAGATCGGGCCGGACCAGCGGCACGGTCCAGCGTCTGGGGGCGGCCGGCGTCATGCCGACCGCTCCACGCTGGTCGTGGACCGATGATTCGCCAGGGTATCCGCCGGCTGTCGTTCGTCGGCATTGCAGTCCGCGGCGACAACTTCCATCAAGGTCTCGAGGGCGCCGGCCTGATCGCCGGCGGCAGCCACGCTCTTGAGCTCGGCCAGCCACGTGCGCACGTCCGTGAGCGACCGCGGCGGTCGCGTGGCCCGCATCACCAGGTCGTTGGCGGTCGGCTCCCGGTTCTCGTCCGCGAAAAACAGCTCCTCGTCCAGTTTTTCGCCTGGCCGCAGGCCACAGTACTCGATTCGTACCTCCCCGGGAGGGATGTCCATCACGAACGCCAGACTGCTGACGAGGTCCACGATCGGGATCGCCTCCCCCATCTGCAGCACGAACGTGCCGCCCCGGTCAGCCAGCGCGGCGGCGAGGAGCACCAGTTGGGCCGCCTCGTCGATCGTCATGAAGTATCGGCGCACCTCCTTGTGCGTGATCGTGATCGGGCTGCGGCGGGAGAGTTGGTCCGTGAAGATCGGGACCGCGCTGCCGCTCGATCCGAGGACGTTGCCGAAGCGGACGACCACGAATCGTGTCCGCGACCCGCCATCGAATGCCTGCAGAAACCGGTCGGCAACGAGTTTCGAGGCGCCCATCACGCTCGAGGGATTGACGGCCTTGTCGGTGGAAAGCGCCACGAACGTGCCCACGCCCTGGGCGTCGGCCAGTTCCGCGAGGGTGGCGGTGGCCAGCGAGTTGTTCTCGATCGCCTCGATGGGGTGCAACTCCATCAGCGGCACGTGCTTGTAGGCAGCCGCATGCACGATGATGTCGGGTCGATGGTCGGCGAGCACCTGCTCGATGCGATCGGCGTTGGTGAGGTCGCAGATCACCGGCACGAGGCGGGTCGAGGCCACGTGGGGGCTGACGGACAGTTCACGGTCGATCTGAAACAGACTGTATTCCGATCGCTCCACCATCACGAGTTTCGCCGGCCCGAACCGGATGACCTGCCGGCAGATCTCCGATCCGATCGACCCGCCGGCACCCGTCACCAGGACGGTCCTGCCCCGGACGAAGGGGAGCACGTCGGCATCGCGGTCGGTGAGCCGGGCCTGTGGACGCGACAGCAGATCCCGCAGTTCGATGTCTCGGACCCGCGGTGTCGCCGTCTTCCAGCCGGCGACACCTGCTGCCGGATCGCTGTTCTCTGCGATGCTGACCCGCACACCAATCACCGCGCAGGCGTCGCACAGCGCCCGCAGGCGGCTGCCGAAGATCGATCCCTGCCGCACGATCACCTCGCGGATCCGCAGCCGCTCGGCACAGGCAGGTGCCATGCCGATCGGGCCGAGCACGCGGGCGCGACCGACGGCGAGACCGTAGTGCTGCGGATCGTCGTCGAGCAGGCCGGCCACGAAAAAACGCTTGTGACGCATCCCTTCCAACGCCCGGGCCAGGGCCCGGCCGTCTTCGGAGCCGTCGATGATGAGAACGCTCCGCACGTTCCCGGCGGGGGTCACCGGCACGATCTCCTCGTAGAGGCTGCGCACGACCGCCTGCAGCCCGCCGACGAGGAGGATCGTGAACGCCCAGTCGAGCACGAGCACGCTGCGCGGGATCGCCAGCCAGTCGGAGGCGAGGCTGCCAAACTGGTTCCCGGCGACGAGGACCAACGTCGCCAGTGAACTGGTGCGCACCAGGCGGCTCAAATCGGAGAACCGGGCCGCCCGCCATGGCCGGTGGGCGTGGCCGAACCAGTAGAAGAGCAGGACCTTGACCAGCACCACGCCGACGATCGTGGCCGTGATCGTGTTGGCATCGGAGGCACGGAGGAGAAGTTCGCTGCGGACGAAGAATGCGCCCAGATAGGCACAGCCGAAGAGCAGCATGAGCATAGCCGACACCACGATCGACTCTCGGGTCGGCTGCCTGTCACGCCACCAGCACTTGGAGGTTGCCTGCAGGCCGCGGTCACCGTGGGCGGAAGCGGAATTCATGCTGATCCTTCGCGTGGTTTCAAGCCGCCTACAGCCGCTCGAGATCGACGTCCTCGAGTTCGATCGATGCGCCTTGGTTCAGGAATCTGACCGCCACCACGAGCCGCTCTTCGCCGTGCCTGCGGACCACCGTGCCTTCCAGGCCGCGAAGCGGGCCGCTGCAGATCCGAACCAACTGCCCGGCTTCGAGCCGGGCTTCCGGAGTCAGCGGCCGATCGGTGTCGATGAGCCGCTTGATCGCCAGCAGGTCTTCCACAAGCATTCGCTCGTCGGCGATCGGAATCCAGCGGGCGATCGTGTTGGTGGCGAGTGCCCCCCGGCGCTGCTCGTCGTCCACGCGGGAGAATACGTAGCCTGGGAAAAGCGGAACGAACGAGGACCGCGTCCGGCCGCCGGCGGAACGCAGGCGGCGACGGATCATGGGAGCATAGAAGGAAATGCCACTGGCCTCGAGCCGACGCATCAGATCCTTCTCGCGGCGGGCCAGGGTGTAGAAGGCGACCCAGTGCCCGGTGTCAGGTCCGGGACCATCGAGAAGGTCCGCAGGGAAGGTGTCGCGCTGCTTGGGCAGGATGGGCATGATGGGTGGCGCGGACTCCGTGCTCCTGGGTGGCAGCAGCCAGCCCCGCATCGCGACGGTGCAAAACCTTCGAACGACCGAAGTTTACGTCGATCGCGGGGCTGTGTCGCGTGCCATGGGGCGGCGGGCGAACAATCCCAGGGCCCCGGCTCCACACCCTCGGAAACACGGGCAAAGTTTACCGGCCGAAAATGCCGATTACAGCGATCGAGCCGATTCTTCCGGTTGCAAGGAGCCTGCCATGGCGACGCCCGAGACTGTGATTTTCCCGCGGACGACCGTTCTGGTGACGGCGGCATGGCGGGTCCGGACAGGAGCGGCCCTCGCGGTCGTTGCCCTCGTCGCCGCCGCGACCGGCTGCCGGACATTTGGCCGGCCGCAGAACCATACCGCCCAGCAGGCGCTGCTCGACGCCAACTGCCCCACCGATCCGGCGAAAATCCCCGCCAAGGAACTGGCCAAGGTCACCCTCCCACCCTACGTGATCGAGCCGCCGGACATCCTCCTCGTGGACGCCCTGCGGGTCGTGCCCAAGCCCCCGTTCCGCATCCAGTCGTTCGACACGCTCCAGGTGATCGTGGAGGGAACGCTCCTCGAACAGCCGATCAACGGCCTGTATGTCGTCGAGCCGGGCGGGATGCTCGACCTCGGCCCCTCCTACGGCAAGGTGATGGTCGGCGGGCAGTCGCTGGAGGAGGCGCAGGACGCCGTCTTCCGGCACTTGAAGCGGGTGCTCCGCGAGCCGCAGGTGTCGCTGACGCTGGCCCAGGCGGCCGGCCAGCAGCAGATCGCCGGCGAGCACCTCGTCGGTCCCGACGGCACGATCAACCTCGGCACCTACGGCGCCGTCTACGTCACCGGCCTGACGCTCGAGGAGGCCAAGGTGGCGATCGAAAAGCACCTCGCCGAGTTCCTCGACGCGCCGCTCGTGAGCGTCGACGTGTTTTCCTACAACTCGAAGGTCTACTACGTGGTCACCGAGGGGGCCGGCTTTGGCGACCAGATCGCCCGCTTCCCCGTCACCGGCAACGAGACCGTGCTCGACGCCGTCTCGCAGATCAACGGCCTGTCGCGGCTCTCGAGCAAGGACATCTGGATCGCCCGCCCGGCCCCGTCGGGTGTCGGCTGTGACCAGATCCTGCCGGTGGACATCGAGGCGATCATGAAGGGGGGATCGACGGCCACCAACTACCAGGTGCTGCCCGGCGACCGCGTCTTCATCGCCCAAGACCAGTGGATCGCCTTCGACAGCATCGTGGGCAAGATCACGGCACCGTTCGAGCGGATCTTCGGCTTCGCCCTGCTCGGCTCCAGCGCCGTGCAGCAGATCAACCGCTTCCCCTACGGCTTCAACCCGAACTTCGGCGTCTGCTGGGTGGCTCGCGAGGTCTACGGGCTGCAAAACCCCGAATGGCTCCTCTTCCGGGCCTGGTTGCTGACGGAGGCCCCGGATTGGCTGCGTGAGGCCTACGTCGCCCATGGCGAGGACTTCGCGGCCTGGATCCACGACAAGCCGGTCATGAAGGCCGCGGTCAAGGCCCTGATGGATCAGGTCGTCGAGCGGTACAAGGCCGAGATGCCCAAGAAGACCGAGACGCCGGTCGCGGCCGAGTCCGGGACGACGACTCCGGAATGAGGGCCGGCGGTCGGGCACCGTGTAGGATGATGATTGTCAGGAGCCGAGGCCGACGCGGGATGTTTCGAGACGAGGAGCAGTGACCATGCGAATCATGACGAGACTTCAGGCCGCGGTGATCGTTGCCGCTGTGATGGCAGGTGGAGAGGCGTTCGCCCAGGGAGGCGGTAACCGGGGCGGGGCCGATCTGCCCTTCTCGCAGACCTATCGACGGCCCACCGTCAGCCCCTACATGCAACTGCAGCAACAGGGGATGAACCCGCTCCAGAATCAGAACGTCTATCAGACGATGGTCCAACCGCAGATGCAGCAGCAGCAACAACAGATCACCCAACTCCAGCAGAGCCGGCAGCTGGGCAAACTGCAAAACCAGGTCCAGCAGATCCAGCGCGACACCAGCGGTCGGCAGATTGACGAGTCGATCCGGCCCACCGGCCACCGGGCGACCTATATGAACTACTCGCACTTCTATCCGGCCGCCCGCTGATCGGCGGCCCAAACTGCTCGGCTGCTGCTTGCCCGTAGCAACGCCGCTCAGGGCTCGTCGAACGGCCGCCGCGGCGGACGATTCTCTCCGGCCGGAGCAGTTCCGGCGCCAGCTGGCGCCTCGTCGGTCGCATCGGCCATCTCCTGCCGCTCGCGCCACGGCTTGGCCGCCTCGTAACTGGCGAGTTCCTTCTCCAATTGGCCGCGGATCTCGGTCTCCTTTTCCGTCGCCTCGACCGCCTTCTGGCTGAACTTCCGCGCGGCCGCGAAGTCACCGCTCTCGGCATGGCCGGCGGCCAGCGTGCTGATGATGTGGGGCTGCTTCCATTCCGTCTTCTCGCAGGCCTTCTCGGCGAGAGTGATCGCCCGCTTGCCGTCGCGGAGGGTCTCGTCGGGGGAGGTGGCCAGCAGCCAGGCGAGGTTGTTGAGGACGCCGGAATCGTCGGGCCGCAGCTCGAGCGACTTTTCCAGGTCGGCGAGCGCCGCCTTGTGGTCGCCGATCGAGATCGCCGCGTCGCTGCGGCCGCGCCGGCTGGGGAAGTGCGCCGCGTCGATCTCCAGAGCCCGGCTGAAGCGGCGGATCGCCTCGCGCGGCTGCTTGGCGGCGAGATAGAGCGCGCCGAGCTGCGACACGAGCACCGCGTCGTCCCCATTGCGGGCCACGAGGCGGCGAAAATCACGGATCGCCGCCGGGTAGTCGTCGCGCTCGGCGGCCATCAGCCCGCGCATTTCCAGGGCCGAGGGGTTGTCGGGGATGTCGCGGAGCACACCCTCGATTTCCGTGAGCGCCCGGTCGGTCTCGCCGGCCTGGTGGAGGATCCTGGCCCGCAGCACCCGCGGCTGCGGATTGTCCGGGGAGAGCTGGATCGCCTTGTCGACGTCGGCGATCGAGCGGTCCTGCTGCCCCTTGACCGCCAGGAGCCGGGCCCGCTGCAGAAGCACGCCGGGGGAGTCGGGCTCCAGTTCGAGCGACTTGTCGAACGCCTTCTCGGCCTCGTCGAGCCGATCCGCCATCGTGCAGGCCAGCCCCAGGGCCTCGAAGACCGCTGCATCCTCGGGATCCTCCTCGACGGCGACGAGCAGGTCCTCCCGCGCCTCCTCGAACTGGTCGGCGACGAGCCGGGCATGAGCCCGGGCCCGGCGGATCTCGGCGTCGCGGGGGGCGAACTCGACCGCTTTGTCGAGGTGCCCCATGCGCTTCTCCGGCTCGGCGATGGCGCCGAGCACCATGTGGGCTCGGGCGCGCTGCAGCCGGTCGTCGTCGAGCAGGTCGAGGGCCTTGGTGGCGGCTGCCGCGGCCCGCTCGCGGTTGCCCCCCGGCAACGACTCCAGCCGGGCCACCATCAGCAGGGCCTGCGCGTTCAGCGGCGATTTTTCCAGGACCTCGCCGAGGTCGCGGAGGGCGAAGGCCCGCATCCGCGGCCACTGGTCGTCCGGCTTCCTGCCCCCGAAGAGCGCGTCGACGAGCATCGCCGCCCGATCCACGAGTGTGCCGACATACAACTCCTCGGCGAACTTCCGCGAGTCCTCGGCGAGCCCCTTCTCCAGGGCCTGCTTGCAGAGGTCGAGCACGGTGGCGTAATCCTGGATCTGGTCCGCCGTGAGCTTGGTCTCGATCGCCGCATCGAGATCGGCCTGCCCCGGGCTGTCGTCGGCAGCGCCGGCGGGCGACCCGCACGCCAGTGCCAGCAGGAGAATCCACGAGTCCCACGGGCCGCGGCCGCGGTCGAACGTCTGCATCGGTGCTCCTCCGCTCCGGGTCGGTCGCGGCCGACTTCGGCCGATACCAGGAAACAGTATGCGGCAAACACCCATCCGGCTCAAAGGGGCGCCGGCAGGTCGCGGCGGGCGAAGAGCAGCGCCCCAAGGGCATAGGCCCCGAGTCCGACGGCCAACAGGATGCCGTCGTACTGGGCGAGGAGCCACCACGACCGGCCCGTGCCCTCCACCAGCCGCTGCGGCTCGTAGGCGTTGAGGATCGAGAGATAGCCGCACCACGACACGAGCGGTGCCCCGAGCCGGCCGACGAGCTTCAGCAGGATCGTGAACACGTAGAAGCCGCCGAGGATGCCGATCGTCCGCCAGCGGTGGCTGTCGGCGGCGGAGACGCAGGCCGTCAGGCCGGCCATGCAGACCATCAGGCCGAAGACGTTGGCGGCGGCGGGCACGAACACGCGGGGCTCGACCTGGCCCGCCCACGGGCCGAACGCCACGGCCGTCCAGACCGCGGCCAGGAGGACGCTGCAGAGCAGCGCCGCGGCCGCCGTGGTGGCGAGGGCATGCGTGCAAAACAGGGCCGAGCGGCGCAGCGGGGCGGCCAGCGTCATCTCCAGCGTGCCCCGCTCGAGCGGCCCCGACACCACGTCGCTGCCGCGCGTGATCCCCCAGGCCGTGGCCGCGAGGACGACGACCGGATCGACGAACGCCAGTGCCACCCGCCCCGGGTAGGTAGCCACCTCGGCGATCGGCACGGCCGAAAGTTTCTGCCAGTCGGCGGGGATCAGGCCGAGCAGCGCCTGGAAGTTGGGCATCACGATCTGCGCCGACAGCCCGATGTAGATCCAGGGAAACGCCCCCCAGAGCGCGGCGAGGCACAGGAACAGGAGCCGCTGCTCCCCCCAGGTCTTCTTCCAGATCGCGGTGTTCCACATGGGGCGGCCCTGCATGGCGTGACGGATTCGGCTCAGCGATGAACGCGGTCGTAGACGGCGGCGAGGCCGACCGGCTCGACCTGCACCTCGTCGAGCGGCAGCGTGGCCAGCCAGCCGAGCAGAGGCCCCAGTGAGTCGGACGCCTCCAGCACGATGCGGCCGGCGGCACACTCCGCCACCGCGACCCGCGTTGCCAGTGCTGCGGGGACGCCGGCAAACGCCCCCGCCAGACGGGCCCGGATCAGGTGGCCGCGGCGCAGCGATCGCATCGACTCCTCGTGGGCCACTTTCCCCGAACGCAGGATCGCCACTCGGTCGCAGATCTCCTCGACCTCGGAGAGCACGTGCGACGAGAAGATCACCGTCTTGCCGGCGGATCGCGCTTCTTGCACGAGCCGGAGGACTTCGGCCCGCGCGTTGGGATCGAGGTTCGCCGTCGGCTCGTCGAGGATCACCAGCGGGACGTCGGTGGCCAGAACCACAGCGATCGCCAGCTTCTGCCGCATGCCCGTGCTCATCCGCCCCACCTGCCGCGTCCGGTCGAGCCCGAGTCGGTCGGCGATGGCGACCGCCGCGGCACGGCCGCAGTCGCGGCGCAACTCGGCGAAGAAGGCGATCACGCCGTCCGCCGTCATCCGGCGAAACAGCCGGGCCTCCCCCGGCAGGTAGGCCGTGCGGCTGCGGACGCCGAGCGAGTCGGTCGCGCAGTCGTGGCCGCAGACCGTCGCCCGGCCCGCCGTCGGCCGGATGTAGCCGAGGAGCAGCCGAAGGAGCGTCGTCTTGCCGGCCCCGTTGGGGCCGAGGAGGCCGAAGATCTCCCCCGCGCCGACCTCGAGCGAGCAGGCGTCGAGGGCCGTGAAGCCGGCGTAGCGTTTCGTGAGGCCTGCGGTGCTGACGATCATGGCGAGGTGCGGGCGGCGCGGGTCAGGAGCGGATGAGCACATAGTAGCCCGCGAGGGCGAAGCCGATCAGGGACACGCCGCGGCGCACGGCCGCCGCCGGGAGACGGCGGGCGAACCGGGCCGCGACGATGCTACCCAGGATCGACGCCCCGGCCATCACCGCGACGTGGAGCCAGGAGACGTCGTGCGGGCCCAGCGCGTCGCCGGCCACGAAGGCCAGGGCCGCCGTGCCGTTGACCACGGTCGCGAGGGAGTTCTTGGCGGCGTTGAGCTGGTGGATGTCGCCGAGGTCGAGCATGCCCAGCACCGCGAGCATGAGGATCCCGATCCCGGCGCCGAAGTACCCGCCGTAGATGGCGACGAGAAACTGTAGCCCGCAGGCGGCGACGATCCGCGCCGGCGACGGGGCGACCGGGGCGGCCCGTCCACCCCCGTGAGCAAGCGCCGTCAACCGCGGCTGCGCCGCGAACAGCACCGCCGCCAGCAGGATCAGCCACGGCACCGCGCCGGCGAACAACCGCTCGGGGAGGGCGAGGACAAGCGCCACGCCGACAGCCGCGCCGACCACGCTCGGCAGCAGCAGCCAGCGGGTCCAGGCCGGCTGCCGCGCGCGATCGCTGCGATAGGCCCACGACGCGGCGAGCGAGGCCGGCCAGAGCCCGAGCGTGCTCGTGGCGTTGGCGGTGACCAGCCGGCCCGGGTCGGGCGGCAGGATCATCCCCAGCACGGGGAAGGTGAGGATCGTGCCGCCGCCGGCGACCGAGTTGATCGCACCCGCCGCGGCCGCCGCGCCGGCGAGCAGCGCCAGACCCGCCGGGCCGTCGGCCGAGAGCCCGGCCATGATCGGCCAGTCCGCTGCCGCGCTCATGGATCTTTTCGCAGCACTTCCGCTTCCGCGGTCCCCGGGATGCCGGGGCGGCAGTCGACGAGCATGTAGCCCGCCCAGAAGAACGGATGCTTCGCGTTCTCGAGCGGTGCCTTGGCCACCGGCTTGATCCGCGGCTCGCGGGCAAGGTCGATCGGCTCGGCGGTCACGACGTCCACCGCCCGCCGCCAGCTCTCCGCCGGAACGGGCTCGGCGCCTGCGGCGGGCGCGGCGAGGTCGCGCATGAATTCGGTGACGAGGTCCGTGGCCACGTGGCCGCCGGTGCGCCAGCGGCTCACAAGCGCGGTCTCCGCGCCGGCCGCGACCAGCGCCGTGGTCGCGAGAAACATCTCCTCACCCGGCCGATCCGGTACCCGGGCCAGGCCCCCGGCGATCGCGGACTGGAAGCCCGGCAGGATCATGCGCCGGGGCCGCTTGGCCGGGGCCGCGATCCAGTCGGCGAACGTGATCGCGGCTCCGCCGGGGCTGGCCGCGACCAGCGGCCTGCGCAAGAGCGGCCCGTCGCCGGCGAGCTCCTCGGCGATCACGAGGTCGTCGCAGAGCGACGCCACGAGCAGACCGGGGGGGCCGTTGACGATCTGGCCCACCGGAAGGACGCGGGGGAGTGCCGCGGAAAAGTCGGCGAGGAACTGCTCGCCGACCGCCGGTTTGTCACCGCGATAGAGTTTGCCCGCCCGCAGGCCGATCGCCCCCTGCGGCCGCGCCGGCGTCGAGGGCATCACCGCCAGGCTGCGGGTGGGCGCGTAGCGGATCCGGCAGGCGTCGCGGAGCAGCCGCTGCTCCCCGGCAGCGTCCCGGTTCGTCGTCGCCGGCAGGAGCTCGAAGGGGACATACCACAGCCAGCCGTCGGGCACGATCACGAGCTCGTCGATCCCTTCGCCGAGCACGACCTTCGAGTTCTCGAACAGGATCCGCTCGATGGCCTTGGCGGCGTCGCGCCAGTCGCCCTCCGCGAGCCGGTCGGTCGGCACCGCGGAGTTGGGATCGAACAGGCACAGCGACTTGGCAAGCTGCCGCACCTCGCCGGGCAGGGCGGCCACCTGACGCACCTGCCAGACGGCCGTCCGATCGCTCGACTCGAGCGCCCCGAAGAGGCCCGACTTCGTCCAGTGGAAGGAGAGGATGAGCTGTCGGGGCGCCAGCCGGCTGCGGATCTCGGCGCAGGGCAGGTTCGGGGGAAAGTCGATCGGCGTGAAGTCGCGGCCGGCGGAGATCGCCGCCAGCGCCTGGCCGAACTGCCGGGACAGGCTGCGGTAGGTCTCCCAGTCGGCTGCGGCTCCCGGCATGGCGGGACGCTCATCGTTCGCGTCGTTGCCGGCCGCGTTGCCCGCGGCTGGTGCGGCCAGGTCGGTGGCCAGCCTGCCCCTGATCCGCATCAGGCCGTCGAGCAGGCCGCCCAGTCCCTGGTGGCGGGCGACGAGGTCGGCCCGGCGCCGGGCAGCATCCACGGGCATCACCGCCGGGTCGGCCGCGAGCAGCCTTTGCACCGCCACACGCCGGCCGCCGACCGGCTGCGCGACCAGCCAGCGCTGCCGGGCCGTGGCCTCGGCTGCATCGAGCGCCGGATCGCTGCCGCGGCGGGCCGCCACGGCCACCCAGGCGTCGAAGGCCTCGCCCCGCGACGTGGAGATGACGGCGAGCGTGTCGAGCGGATCGCGGGCGAATTGCTCGGCCGTGGGATCGCCGAGCAGCGCGGCGAAGAGCTCCTCGGCCCGTCGCTCGGAGATGGCGGTCGAGCCGGCGACGAGGAGCTCGACGATCCGCGCCGTCTGGAAGAGCCGCTGCGAACGCTGGCCGGCGATGCGCAGCGCGAGGTCGAGCGCCGCATCGCCCGCCTGCGTGTCTCCCGCCGCATACTCGACGAGCGCCCGCGCGTAGGCGGCCTGGGCACCGGCCCGGCCGCGTCCCGGATCGGACTGCCCGAGCCGGCCGTCGATCGCCTTGAGCGACTGCGCGGCGGTCTGCCTGTCGCCCGCCGCCACCAGCGCCTCGGCCTGCATCGCCAGGAGCGTGGAACGGAGCACGGGATGGTTGCCGCGTGCCCACTCGCAGCCCCCTTGAATCGTCGCCGGCACGCCCCGCGCCCCTGCCGACATGTGGGCCATGAAGGCCAGCCGAAACGCCTCCTCCAGCGCCCGGCCGTCGGCGGCATCGACGGCGGAGTAGGTCGCCTCATCGAAGAGCCGCGCGGCCACGTCCGCCCGTCCGGCGTCGAGCGCGATGCGGCCGAGCACGATCAGGCCCCAGCCCGTCAGCCCGTGGTCGAGCCCTTCACCGGCCAGCAGGCCCGCCTCCAGCAGCGGCCGGGCCTGGTCGTGCTTGCCCTGCGACCACAGCGCGGTGCCGAGCGCGATTCTGATCCAGGACTGCGAGTAGTGGTTTGCCGGGGCGGGCCGCTGGGCGAGCATCCGCGTGACGCCGGCGAGGGGGGAACTCTCCCGCGCCAGGCCGCCGAGGATGTCGGCGTGACGGTAGATCGCGATCACGAGGCTGCGCATGATCTCCTGCGGCCGGAGCGGATAATCGGCGGGGGCCACGAGCGCGCCTCCCTTCTTGAGCACCTCCTCCGGGTCGGCGCCTCCGCGCCGGATCGTCATCGTCGGCGGCACGAGGGCCGGCAGCACGTTGCGGGTGCTGCGGCCCCACGTCGCCGCCCGACCTGCCGCCGGCCGCAGCGGCTGGGGAGGGAACTGCACGGCGAGCAGCCAGTCGCCCTGCGTGGCCGCCATGAGCATCGACTCCTCATAGGCCGTGACGGCATCGCGGAAATTGCCGAGTTCGAACTGGCATTCGCCGACGATCGCGGCGGAGGCGATCGTGTCGATCCAGCGCTCCGGGCCGATCTTCACGCCGCTCTGATACTCGCTGCCGGCAGCCGCGAGCGCGGCCTTGTAGTCGCCCCCGTCGAGAGCCTCGAGGGCCAGGTCGTAGGCCGGGGACGGAACGTTCCTGGCTGCGGCGGGCTGGCCGAGGCCGGGTGGCAACACGACCTGGCCGAGGCAGGGTGGCGGAAGCGGCGGCAACGTGGCGCACGCCAGGGCGACGGTGAGGACCGCCACCGGATGACGCGCGCGCCGGGGTGCGAGCATGATGCCCATGTTGTACTCGCCCGCGGGGCGACCCCGCACTGCGGCCCGGCGGACCGGATCCCGCAGGGAGCCGAACGGGAGTCTGGGGGGTTTCGGGGGGGCACGGTGTCGGGCTGCGGGCCGGATTCCCGCGGTCGCAACGATGGTGCAAAGTTTACCGCTTGGAGCGGTCGATAGGACAAGCAAGGTCGAGCGGGTGCTCGAACCGTCCGCCCGGGGTCAATCCTCATGAACCTTGCGAACCGTTCCATGACCGGCAGTTTCCGCATCCTGAGGGGCTTCGCGGCCCTGACGATCGCGGCGGGTGGCATGGCGCTCACGGGGTGCCAGGTCGACGTCGGCGGGCAGACGCTGCCCAGCGCGTACTACCTGCAGGACGACATCCAGTACTTCCCGGCCGGGCCGGAATTCAAACTCTCCAAGGAGGCCGCCGCGCAGAAGGCCTACAAGAAGGAGATGGGGGATTCCGGCGCGTGTGGCGGCAACTGCAAGGGCGGCTGCCAGACCTGCGGCCACTGATCCCGCGATCCCGCCCGCCTGTCCCGTGTCCCGGGACACGTGTCCCGGGACAGGCACGCCCCTGGGGAAGTCCCGGGACAGGCACGCGTTGCCCCCTCCTGGACAGGCACGCGTTGCCGAGGGCGTTGCCGAGGGGACAGGCACGCGTTGCCGAGGGGACAGGCAGGAAACAGCGGAATTCGCTGTTTTTCCGGGCTTCCGCCAGGGCTTCCGCCGGAGGCTTGTAGCCTTCCGCTCTTCGGGTAGAATCCCGCTCCGTGGGTTTAAGACCCATAGGATGAAAAGATGCAGTCTTTTTGTGGGTTTAATGCCACAAAATGGCTCAACGGAGTGGCGAGGGCCGGTCGGTCGGCCCGGGATTTTCCCGCGGAGCGGGTAGCGTGGGTTTTGCGAAGCACAGGCATGGCCGCAGCCGACCTGCTGATCGGCGAGTTCACCCGGACGCTCGACGAGCGGTTCCGGCTAGCGATCCCGCCGGAATTGCTCGAACCGCTGCTGGCGAGCGGGCCGCGGCTGGTGCTTGCCAAGGAGCGGGCCGGATGCCTGTCCCTTTGGCCGGCGGCGATTTGGAAGCCGCGGATCGACGCCGCCGTGGACGTGGTTCGCAGCAAGATGCAGGCGGGCCTGCTCTCCCAGCGCGTGGGGCAGGTGCAGGACCTCGGCCGGCTGCTCTCGACCCGGCACCGGGTGGTGTCGCTGGCGGCCCGGGGACGGCTGGTGGTGCCAGAGGGGTTTCGCGAGTTCCTCGCGGTGGAGCCCGGCGCCGACCTGATGGTGGTCGGGGCCGCGGTGTGCGTGGAACTCTGGCAGCCCGCCGCCTGGACGACATTCGTGACGAGCGAAATGCCTGGCTTCCGCCAGCGAATCGACGAATTGACCGCGTGACGGCACGCGGTGGCAGAGATTTGGCCGTGCCCGGATGAGAGGAAAGAGTTTCAGCCTGTCGGTCTCATCCGGCGACGAAACACAATAGCCACGGAACGGGCCCCACCAGCACGGATGCTGCCGAGGGACCTCCTCCGGGCACGGCCCTTTTGCCTCGCGCTGGTGTGGACGCGGGGTTGGTGCGCGCTACGTCGCTCGCGCGGTTCCGGCATCCGTGGTGCGTTACCCGGACAAATCGGGAGAGGCGAACGAGGGGGTCGGCGAACGCTCGACGAGCGTGTGGCCGCCGCGGCCACAGCGACGAGACGTCTGCCGCCCCGAAGCCGGTGCTCCACCGCAGTCGGATGCGGTCTAACGCGACGGCGCCGCGTCCGCCAAGCTCGGGAGCTCCGCTGCCAGCGGCCAGTCGATGCGGCGGCCCGACAGCGCCGAAGCGTACACGGCCACCGTCATCTCCACCGTCGTCCGCCCCGCAAACATCCCCGTCTCCGGCTCGCGTTCCTCCGCGATCGCCGCCACCAGGTCAGACGCCGCTCGCCGCGACCAGTTCGCCCGCTCCGCCGACCGCTCCGCGTCCGTCAGTGACGGCAACGACTCCACCACGCCCTCTGCGCCGATCGGCTTCCACGGATGCGGCTTGTCGAGCCGCCAGAGCGGGGCTTCGCGCAGATAGGCGTAGGGAACATGGTCGGGACGAATGTGGATCGCCCCCTTCGTTCCCACAATCGTGAGCCCGAAATTCGGCTGCTTCAGGCCGGCCTCGCGGACGCTCGCAAAATAGCCCGTCGGGCCGTTGCCCAAGCCAAAGGTCGCCGCGATCGCATCCCCGGCGACAAGGCCGATCCCCTCCGGGCCGGCGACCGCGTCGGCACGCCCGATCGGCCGCCCCTTCGCTGTGACATGCGCCGAACACCACAGCGGCGCGCCGCCGAGGTCGGCCATCAGGTCGAGAATATGACAGCCCGTCACCCACAGATCCTCGCCACCACCACGGGCATCCTCCTTGCCGCGGCCGCGCAATTCGAGCACCTTGCCGATGCGGCCATCTTCGATCAGGTCGCGAACCTGGGCGTAGGCGGGAGCGTGCCGGTTGGCGTAGGCCAGCCCGAGTTTCGTGTCCGACTTTCTGCAGGCTGCGATCACCGCGTCGGCCTGGGCCCGCGTCGGCACGAAGGGCTTTTCCATGAAGATGCCCCTGACGCCCGCCTCGGCGGCGGCGATCGCTATCTCGGCATGCGCGTCGATCCAACGCTGGCAGATCGCCACCACGTCGGGCTTCACCTCGGCGATCATGCGCCGCCAATCTGCAAAGCCGGCGTCGGCCGGCAGCTCGTTGCGGGCCACCGCCTCCGCCGGGCCGTCGGGGCCGTCGTCCGCGACCGCCACCAGACGGGCGGACTCCATGCCCGACCAGATCCGGTCGAGGTCATGACCCCAGTCGCCGCGGCCCGTCCGCCCGATCGCCGCCACACGAATCGCTTGCATGCGTCACCCCTTTCCGACGTTCTTCATGCCGTCGAGAAACATCTGCACTGCCGAGGCCACCAGCACCATGCCGATGAGCCGCTCGATCGCGAGAATCCCCCGGGCACCGAGAAAATGACTGAGCTTCGCCCCGAGGAGGAGGATCACCGCCGAGGCGCCCCAGGCGGCCGACACCGCCACGAGCCACTCCAGATGCCGGCCGGGCTCGCGGCTGGTGAGCAGCAGCACCGTCGCCAGCGCCGACGGCCCGGCCACGTATGGCACGGCCAGCGGCACCACGAACGGCTCCCCGTCGATCCGCTCCTCGAGCGTGCCCGCCGTCGCCGGAAACACCATCCGGATGGCGATCAGAAAGAGGACGATGCCCCCGGCGATCGTCACCGCCGGCTCGGAGATGGCGAGCATCGCGAGCAACGGCCGGCCGGCGAACAGGAACGCCACGAGCAGGGCGTAGGCGATCAGCAGTTCCCGGCCCACGACCCGCAGCCGCCGGTCCGGCGCGACAGGCTGGATCGCCGCCAGGAACAGCGGGATGTTGCCGATCGGGTCCATCACGAAAAACAGGAGGATCGCCGCGGAGAAAAGGGACATGCGGAGGCCTCGAGGGCGACGGCGGACGCAGCCTCAATTTATACTCCATGGTCTCCACCGGCGGATCAGCCCGAAGCTTGCAGACCACATGGCGCACGAAGCCGGCCAGCCTTGCGACGACCATCGTACCGGCCACGTTCATGCGCATGCCCACGGGCACGCCCATGCCCACGGCTTCGCGGCCGGCCAGCTCGACCGGGCGATGGCCTGCGGCGTCGGGCTGAACGTCGCGTTCGTGGCCGTCGAGGCCGCTGCCGGCATCTGGGCCGGCTCGCTCGCCCTGCTCGCCGACGCCGGACACAATGCCGGCGACGTGCTCGGCCTGCTCCTCGCCTGGGGCGCGGCCTGGCTCGCCCGCCGCCCCCCTTCGCCGCGTTACACCTGGGGCCTGCGCCGGGCCACGATCTACGCCGCGCTCGCCAATGCCGTGCTCCTGCTCACCGCCTGCGGCGCCATCCTCTGGGAGGCGTTGCACCGGCTGCGCGATTCGGAGCCGGTCGCCGCGCCGACGATGATCGCCGTCGCCGCGATCGGCGTCGTCATCAATACGCTCACGGCGCTGCTCTTCATGCGCGGGCAGCGCGACGCCAACGTCCGCGGGGCGTTCCTGCACATGGCCGCCGACGCCGCCGTGTCGGCGGGCGTCGTGGCGGCCGGCCTCGCCATCTGGCTCACGGGGCTGCGCTGGATCGATCCGCTGGTGAGCATCGTGATCGGCGCAGTGATCATGGCCGGCACGTGGGGCCTGTTTCGCGAGGGCCTCGACTTGGCACTCGACGCCGTGCCGCGCGGCTTCGATCCGGCGGTGGCCACCGCGGCGCTGGCTGCGATCCCCGGCGTGACGGACGTGCACGACCTGCACGTCTGGGGGGCGAGCACGTCGGAGCACGCGCTTACCGTCCACCTCGTCGTTCCCGATGCCGCCGGCCATGCGCGGGTGCTGGCCGCCGCCGGGGCGGTCGTCCGCGACGAACTGCACGTCGCCCACTGGACCATCCAGATCGAGGACGCCGGCACCGGCGCAGCCTGCCCGCAGCGGCCCGCCGACACGCTCTGAAAAAGGTGACAGCCACATTTTGCCGGTCGCCGCAGGCGACACGGCCCCGGCCACAGGCCGGGGTCTCCAGACAAAAGGTGGCAGTCACCTTTTTCTTTCGCTCAGCCGCGGACGGCCTGCCGCACGATGCCGGCGAGCATCCGCCGGAAGACGAGCTCGTGGAGCGGCCAGATCGCATACCAGTAGGCCAGGCCGCCGAGGCCGCGCGGATCGAAGACCGCCGTTTGGTGGATCGTGACGTCGCCGTCCCGCGGCACGACCTCGAACTCCAGCCACCCCCTGCCCGGCATCTTCATCTCCGCCGCCAGCCGCAGCCGACGCGGCCGATCGCAGGCCTCCACCCGCCAGCAGTCGAGCGGTTCGCCGACCTCGAGCCGGTCGGGATCACGTCGGCCGCGGCTCATGCCCGGTCCGCCGATCAGGCGGTCGAGCCAGCCGCGGAGCGACCAGAGCCAGTTGCAGGCATACCAGCCGTGGTGGCCGCCAATCCGCTCGATCGCCGCGAAGGCGCGGTCCGGAGCGACGGCAACGACCGCATGACGGTGATCGACGAGCCGAGTTCCCTCGGTCTGGCCACCGTAGCGGTGCGGCAGGTCCTCGACGTCGGCGAGATCGGCCCAGCGGCGGCCGGCGAAGTCGCTGTCCTCGTTCCGCATCGCGTCGCGGACCGCAGTGGGCAGGTCGCGCGGCTGGATGGCGAACTCGCGCAGCGCCGCGACGTTGGTCACCACGGTCGGGTTCTTGAGGCCGTCGATCAACTTGCGTCCCACCTTCGAATACCGCGGCGTCACGAGTTTGAGCCACAGGCTGGAGAGCCGGGGCGTGAGCACGGGCACCGGAATCAGCAACCTCGTCAGGCCGCGTTGCCGAGCGTACTCCCGCATGATAGCGCCGTAGGAGACTTTGTCCGGACCGCCGATTTCGAAGATCCGCGGGCCGCCCGGGGGCAGGTCGAGGGCGGCCGCCAGGTAGGCGACCACGTCGCCGATCGCGATCGGCTGGGTGGGCGTGGCCAGCCAGGCGGGGCAGATCATCACCGGCAGCCGCTCCACGAGCGTCCGCACGAGGTCGAACGAAAAACTCCCCGCCCCGATGATGATCGAGGCCCGGAACTCGACCACGTCGTGGCCACCGGCGCGAAGGATCGCCCCCACCTCGTGACGGCTGCGGAGGTGCGCCGAAAGCCGGTCGTCGTCGGCGCCGAGGCCGCCGAGGTAGACGATCCGACGCACGCCGGCGTCACGGGCCGCCGCGGCGAACCGCTCCGCCGCCAGCCGGTCGGCCCGCTCGAAATCAACGCCGCTTTCCATCGAGTGGACGAGCCAGTAGGCGACGTCCACGCCGGTGCAGGCCCGGGCGAGGTCGGCCGGATCGGTGGCGTCACCCGCCATCACTTCCGTCTGCGGCCCGGCCCGACCGGCCAGTTTCTCGGGCCGGCGGGCGAGGCAGCGGACCGCGATCCCGCGCCGCTCGAACTCCGCCAGCAGGCAGCCGCCCACGTAGCCCGTCGCGCCGGTGAGCAGGACCCGCATGGCGGTCGGGGCGGGGCCCTGTCCTCAGGGGTCTGCGTTGAGGTCGAACGCCTCATCCATCCGGGTCGGATCGCCGGTCTTGAGGCCGTAGAGGAACCAGCGGACCCGCTGCTCGCTCGTGCCGTGCGTGAACTTGTGCGGCTCGACGTAGCCCTGCATCCGCTTTTGCATCTTGTCGTCGCCGATCTGCTCCGCCGCTTTGACGGCCTCGCGGATGTCGGCCTCGTTGATATTCTGGGCGTACTTGGCCATGTAGTGGGCCCAGACGCCGGCAAGGAAGTCAGCCTGGAGCTCCATGCGGACCGAGAGCTTGTTGTACTCGGCCTCCGACATCCGCGGCCGCATCGACTGCACATGGTTGCTGATGCCGAGCAGGTTTTGTACGTGGTGCCCGACCTCGTGGGCGATCACGTAGGCCTGGGCGAAGTCGCCCGGGGCATCGAAGCGACGGCTCAGCTCATTGTAGAACGCCGGGTCGATGTAGACCGTGCGATCGAGCGGGCAGTAGAACGGCCCGGCTCCGGCGTCGGCGAGGCCGCAGTTGCTGCGGACGCGGCCGGTGAACATCACCAGCTTGGGCGGGCTGAACCGTCGATTGAAGAGCTTGGGGAACAGTTTGCTCCACACGTCCTCGTTGTCGGCAGCGATCGTCTTGATGAACCTGCCGATCTCGTCGTCGATCGGCTTGCCGGCCTGCTCCTGGCGGCCGGCGGGGCCGGCGGCCTCGGGCGCCACCTGCAGGGCCTTCATCGGGTCGACGCCGAGAAACATGAGCACGATCATGAACAGGAGCGTGAGCAGTCCGCCCCCCACCACCACCTGCTGGCCGACGCTCCGCCGGTCCTCGACATTCTCGCTCTGCCGTCTGCCTTCCCAACGCATCGCTGCAGTTCCTCCTCGCGTGATGATCCGAATGCCGTCCCAGTGGACGGACACTGATTGTAGGGCGTCCACCGGCCGACTGCACGCCCTCGACCTCAGTCTTCGGGGAGCGGCCGGCCCTTGGTTTCCGGGAGGAAGACGAGCGCCACCAGGCCGAGCAGAAAGATGCAACTCATGTAGGAGCAGGCGTTGCGAAAGGCCAGCAGCTTGGCTTCGGGCGTCGTGGCCCCGGCCTTGAGGGCAGCCTGAAGGGCGCCGAGCGTGAACGGCCCGCTGGCGGCCACAAACCGGCCGACGTTGTAGCAGAAGCTCGTGCCCGTGCTGCGGAGGCTCGTCGGAAACAGTTCCGGCAGGTAGATCGCGAACCCGGCAAACAGGGCGAGCTGGCAGCCCCCCATGATCGCGCTCATCCAGATGTCGCCCAGGCCGTTGAAGAATTGGAAGAAGGCGACGGTGGCCACGAGGGCTGCCACGAACGCGACAGCGAACGCCCGCTTGCGGCCCATGCTCTGGGCCATACGCGTGAACAGCAGCATGCCGAAGAAGGCGCCGATGTTCTGCACGATCGAGTTGACGCCGATCCAGAACTGCTGGCTGCCCGCGATTTTCTCCTCCGACACGCCGTCGGCCACGAGCGAGGCCTTGATCACGTCGCCGACGAGTTCCGGGCTGAAGAAACCGATGCCCCACAGGCCGATCACGCCTGCCACGCAGAGCACCATACCCAGCAGGGCCGAGCCCCGCCAGCGCGGGTCGCCGAGGAGCGCCGCGTAGGAGCCGAACTTCACGCCCGCCGCCCTGCCCGCCGCCCGGGCCTGCACCCACTTCTCCGGCTCCTTGAGCTGCATCTGGATGAACACGCAGAGGAGAGCGGGGATCGCACCGACGAGGAACATGTACTTCCAGGCCGTGCCCGCGGCGATCGCCTTCGTCGCCTCGAGGTGGCCGAGATACATGCTCGTCACCCCGGCCGTCACGTTGCCGATCGCGGAGAGGGCCTGCAGCAGGCCCAGGGCGCCGGTGCGCGATCGGTCGGGGAGCGTGTCGGCGACGAGGGCCACGGCGAGGCCGAACACCCCCCCCACGCCGAGGCCGGTGAGGAATCGGTAGGTGGCGAAGTCGGCCCAGCCGGTGGAAAAGGCCGACAGGCCCGTGCACACCGAGTAGATGAGCACCGTGAGCGTGAGCATCTTCGCCCGTCCGTAGCGGTCGCCGAGCGACCCGAAGATGAGGCCGCCCATCGCCCAGCCTGCCACGAAGATGCTCGTGGCGTAGCCGCCGTAGAGCTTGGGGTCCATCCCGGCAGGCAGCAGTGACTCCATCGCCTTGTTGCGGGCGAGGATGAAGAGTTGCTGATCCAGGCAGTCGAACAGCCAGGCCAGCGAGGCGACCGTGAACACGAACCAGTGGTAGGGCGTCAGGTCGCGGTACCAGGGACCTTGGTCGGCGGCGGCGGACGCTTCACGGGGGGCAGCCATGCGGGCAAGTTCCTGGGACAGGCGGCGGACCGCGAGGATCAGCCGAGCGATTCCTCGACGCGGCGCATGGAGGCGATGCTCTCCCGGGCGAGCCGCTCGGCCCCGGGAGCATAGTCGAAGACTTCGACGCTCACCCAGCCGGCGTACTGCGCCTCCTGCAGGGCGGCGAAGATCGGGGCGAAGTCGACCGCCCCGAAGCCCGGCCCCTGGAGATTGACGTCGTTGGCGTGGAAGTGCTCGAGGTGGCGGGCGTTGGCCCGGATGATGTCGGGGATCGGCTCGTCCTCGGTGGCCATCGCCTTGACGTCGAGGTGCAGGCGGACATGCGGTGAGCCGATCCGCTCGATCAGCCGGCTGGTCTCGGCGGCCGTGGTGAGGACGTCGGTCTCGATCGGCGCCAGCGGCTCGAGGGCCACGACGGTGTCGGTCATCTCCAGCATGGGAACGAGCCGGGAGAACACCTCGTGAAGGTGGTCGAGCGCCTGCGCGGGCGTGACGCCGGGCACGAGGCTGCGCTGCTTCGGCGAGCCGAACACCAGCACCCGGCCGCCGAGGTCGTGGCACAGGCGGGCGAGCGCGGCGAGGTGGTCGGTCGTGCGGCGCCGCACGTCGGCGTCGGGATGGGCTACGTGAAAGCCTTCGGTGCGGGCGAGGAGCCAGTGGAGCCCGACGCAGTCGAGGCCGGCGCGGGCGATCGTCCGGCGCAGCTCGCTGCGCTCGGCGCCGCCGATGGCGGTGGCGTCGGCGGCGAGCGTGAACGGGGCGATCTCGAGCCCCGTGTAGCCGCAGTCGGCGGCGAAGTCGCAGGCCTTTGCCAGCGGCCAGTCGCCGAAGGTCTCGTTGCAGATCGCGTAGCGGAAGGGGGCGGTCATGGCAGGGCCCGGGGGGCGGAAAGCCGACAGGTTAGCAGACGGCGGGCAACCGGCGGCGCAGGCGGCTGACGCGCTCGGGTCGGGGCGGGCGTCAGCCGACGCGGGCCGGGCGGCCCGTCCGCGCCGACCGGTAGCAGGCCTCGACGATCGCTACCGCCTTCCGCCCCTCGATGCCGTCGAGCGCGGGCCGCCGGCCGGCGCGGACGGCCGCGAGAAACTCCTCGAAGTTGCGGGTGTGGCAGGCGTAGTTGATCGCCATCGGGTCGGCGGCGCCGCCCGACGTGCCGCTCGCGCCGCCGAACCGGCTGCGGGTGGCGTCGTCGTCAGGGACTTCGGCCCGGAACCGCCAGCCGACGAGCTGCTCCTCGAGGATCTCGGCCGTGCCGTCGCGGCCGCCGACGAGCAGCCGGCGCAGCTGGCCGGGATAGAGGCTCGTGGCGGCGAGCAGCTGGCCGAGGCTGCCGTCGCGGAAGCGGAGCACGGCGACGCAGGTGTCCTCGACTTCGAGCCGCGCGGCGTCGTGGGCGCGGACGGCGGTGAACGCGACGACGCTCTCCACCGGATTGTCGGCCGCCGCGAGGCCGGGCATCGTGGCGCCGGCGATCCACTGCACCGCGTCCACGCCATGGATCGACTGGTTCATGAGCGCCCCGCCGCCGTCGAGGGCCCGCGTCCCCTGCCAGCGGCCCGGGCCGTAGTAGGCGTCGTCGCGCCACCAGGGAACGTAGCTCGCCACCACCGCCAGCGGGCCGAACCGACCGGCGGCCGCGGCGGCGTGGAGCGTGCCGATCACCGGATTGAACCGCTGCGGAAAGATCGCGCCCAGCGTGATCCCGGCCCGGTCGCAGGCCGCGATCATCCTGTCGATGCGGCGCAGCGTGATCTCCAGCGGCTTTTCGCAAATCACGTGGACCCCGCGTCGAGCTGCGGCGAGGACCGCGGGCAGGTGGGCGCCTGAGGGCGTGGCAACGGTGACGAAGTCGGGCTTCTCGCGCCGCAGCATGCGTGCGCCGTCGGCGTGCCAGGCGCAGGAGAACTCGGCGGCGAACGCCCGCCCCTTCTCCTCGGTGCGGCACGAGGCCGCGACGAGTTCGACGCCGGGAATGTCGCGGAGCGCCCGCGCGTGCATTCGGGCGATGGCGCCGATTCCGATGATTGCCGCACGCATGGTCGTGCTCCTTCGCCGCCGCCGTTGCCTTCCCGATCCCGTGACAGCGTACGCACTCGCGGGTGCCGCGCCTGCTGGACGGCTAGCGGGGCGTGTAGAAGCAGTCGAAGAGTCGGTCGCAGGCCCGGTGGAACGGGGCCAACGGCCCGTCGTGGCAGGTGCCGGTGCGCGGATCGCAGGGACCGCCGTAGATCGGGCCGCACGTCGGGGTGCCGCGCGTGCCGACGAGGTCGAACGGCTGCGGAGGCAGGGCGGGATGGCACGGGGGCGGAGGCACGCACGGCGCGAGGGCCCGCGGCTCACCGCAGAAGTGAAGCGGCTCGAGCGGCGCGAACCAATCAGCGCCGGTGTCGGTACGCGGCGGCAGCATGCGGGCGAGGATTGCTTCGGCATCGCCGCCGGTGACAGCCGGATCGATGCGCTGCGTGCCGGCGAGTGGGTCGCGACCGCGATCGATCGGGGCCTGCCCCGCCTGGCGGGGTGGCTCTGGCGTCGATGGCCTGTCTGCCGCCGACGTCTCCCCGACGGCAGCCTGCTTCGCCGTCGGAGCCTGTGGCGTCGAGTCGGTGGCCTGTCCGGGGGCTGTGTCGCCGGCCGTGCCGGGGGTCTGGGCAGGACTCTCGCCGTCCGGCGCGCCGAGCACGATGAGTGACCGCGTGGCGTCGGCCTTCTCGCCGGAGAGAAGGAAAATGCGCGTGGGGAACCGCAGGCCATGACGAACGGGCGGCGTGTCCGAGGCGTCGGCCTGCGCAGCGGGATGGGCGTCTGTAGACGGCGGCAAGAGTGCGGGCGGCGTGGCGGCCCGTGGAGTCGCGGAGCCGGAATCGGCTACGTTGAGCACGGCGGCCAGATCGGCCCCGCGGACGGTGTCCGTTGCAAGAACGACCCCGCAGACAACGCCGAGGGCGACCGCCGAGCGGACGGTATGAATGAGATGCATCTGCATGGGCATTCTCCGCGGAACGACGTGGCGGCGCACCCGCGCCGCTCGGCCCTGAGTTAGTCCATCGGCCCGGAAGCGGGGCGGCCTGCAGGAACGTCCGTGTCCCGGGGTGGGGCGGGGTTTCGTTTGGCAAGTGGCATAAGGCCGGGGAGGCGGGCAAGCATGAGCCGGCATTGCTTAAACTGGTCGGACCGGCGGGTACCCGTCGGCCCCCAGAGCCGGTCATGCACCTTCCCGATGCCAAGAGCCTCGTCGCCGCGCTCGAAGCCGCCAGCAGGCGCGGGGTGATCGTGGCCTCGGGGGGCGGGGCGCGGGCGATCACGCACCTCGTGGCCGAACCCGGTGCCAGCGGCGTGGTGCTCGAGGGCATCGTCCCCTCCGCGCGGCAGGCCGTCGATCGGTTGCTCGGCGGTCCGCAGGAAGGCTACTGCTCCGGACGCACCGCGCGACGCCTGGCGGTTGCCGCCTGGCAGCGGGCCTGTGCGGTCGGCGCGACGCCCGACGAGGCGTTTGGACTGGCCGTGACGGCGAGCCTGCGGACGCGGCGGCCGAAGCAGGGGGAGCATCGTGTCCATGTCGCGGTGCAGACGGTGGATGCCACGCGCACGGCGCACGTCGTCCTGCGGAAGGATGCCCGGTCGCGTGACGAGGAGGAGACGGTGGCCGCGGCGCTCGCGATCGAGCAACTCCTGGCCGCCGCTGCCGGGGTGGCCGGCGGCCTCGCCGCGCTGCCCACGGAGATGGTGCGATCGGACGAGCGGATCGACCGGACGACGACCACGCCCAGCGCCGCCGTCCGCGACCTGTTCGCGGCGACGCGTGGGGCGGTGCGCTGCGACGACGAGCGGGCGGCGCCGACGGCGGGGGCGTTGATCTTTCCGGGCTCCTTCGATCCGCTGCACGAGGGTCACCTGCGGATGGCGCAGATCGCCGCGGAAATCGCCGAGCGCCCGGCCGAGTTCGAGCTCTCGATCGCGAATGTCGAGAAGCCGACGCTCGATTACGAGGAGATCGCCCGCCGGAGCGGGCAGTTCGCCGGTCGCCGGCTGTGGCTGACGCGGGCAGCGACGTTCCTGGAAAAAGTCACGATGTTTCCGGGATGCACGTTCGTGATGGGTGCCGACACCTACTCCCGGCTGGCGACGCCGCGCTACTACGGCGGCTCGGAGGCGGCCGCGGAGGCGGCGGTGCGCACGATCGCCCGCGATGCCCGGGGGCTGATCGTTTTCGGGCGGGCGGCGGACGGGGCGTTCGTCGACGCCTCACGTCTCGATGTGCCGGCTGTGCTGCGCGACGTGACCTACTTCGTGTCGCAGGCGGAGTTTCGCCTCGACATCTCCAGCACTGAACTGCGGCATCGCGCCGCCCTGAAGGAGCCTGCCTCATGAGGCCTACCCGGCGCGGAGTGATTTGGATGCTCGTGGTGGTCGCCAGCGTCCCGTCCCTGGTTGGGCGACACGCAGCCGGTGATGAGCTCGCCGACCGGCTCGGGCCTCACGTCGGCGAGGTGCTCGACGCCGTCGAGTTGGGGTCCGGCAAGCGGTTCGTCCGACCGGTGCTGGAGCGGCTCGTCGAGGCTGATGGCAAGGTGACCTCGATCCGCCTGCGGCTGGAGGGGGAGAAGAAGGTGACCAGTATCGCGCTGGGAGGAATCGTGAAGATCATCGCCGACCGGGAGACCGTCTACGAGACGGGACCGAAGGGATCGGCACGGCAGCGTGAGCAGCGGCAACGTGAGCAGCGGGCCGCCGAGGCGACCGAACGGATGCGGGCCCGGGGCGTCGAGCCGTGGCCGGAACTCAGCGCCGAACAGCACGAGGCGGAGGTCAGGCTTCTGGAGGGCTTCGTTGCCGAGGTCCAGGAGGTGTTTCCCGCCCTCCGCGTCAGCCACACCCACGAGTTCCTCGTCGTCACCGACATCCCACCGAACCTCATGGCGCCCTACCTGGCCACGCTCGACGCGATGCACGACCTGCTCTGTGATCTGTACGGGATCGCCCGCGGCGAGCCGGTATGGAAGGGAAAGTGCCTGGTGATCGCGTTTCTGACGGAGGCGGACTTCGTGGCGTTCGAGGGGAAGTTCATGCGCGTGCAGGCTCAAGGGACGCACGGCCTCTGCCACCAGGGGAGTGATGGCCGCGTCATCATGGCCTGTCATCGGGGCGATGACGAGGCCGCCTTCGCCCACATGCTGGTCCACGAGACGAGCCACGGTTTCAATCATCGCTGGATGGCGCCGACCCGCCTGCCCAATTGGCTCAACGAGGGGATCGCCGAGTGGGTTGCCGCCAAGGTGGTGACGAAGTCCGATCAGGTGCAGCTCAAGGAGGCCGCGGCGGCCGACTACATGCGATCCAAGGGGGACCTGGGGCCGGAGTTCTTCGAGCGGCCCAACATCGCGCCCGTGCAGTACGGCATCGCCTCCAGCATGGTGCGGATGCTGGCCGGCCGCGACCCGAAGAAATTCGGCGGCTTCGTGACGGCGGTCAAGGAAGGTATGCCGGCAGAGGAGGCCCTCAGGCAGTTCTACAAGCAGGACATCGACGGCCTCGTGCGGGCCTACGGCAGTGTTGTCGGAGTGCCCGGCCTGCATCGCTGACCGGCGGCGCGGCAAGGCCCGCCGGGTGGTGTGCTGGATGATGAACCGCCAGCAGCCCTTCGTCGCCAAGCGGTTCAGGAAGAGCAGCTTGCCCAAGGGCATCCGCACGATGGAGGGAGCCAGTGCTGGGAACGAACGGATGAACTTCGAGGACGCATGGTCTCGACGCCTACCGGGCCACCGCATCCAGGGGCGCGTATTATCGAGGATCCTGCGACGTCCGCTCTCCCGCTGCATACAACCCAATCAGCGCTGCGAAATAGGCGGCGATGAGGCCTGTCTGCAGCCAATAGGCGAGCGTGGACCTGCCGTCGAGCACCGAGCCGAGCGCATCGGAAACATTCACTGCACTGAGCCCGAGCACGGTGACGCCCAGGGCCATGATCGCGGCGGGCACCCCGCTTCGGTGCATCGCGGCGTTCGCAAACAGGCAAACATACGCCACCACAGCGAAGGAAATGATCTTGTCCTGATACGCATGGAAGGGAACGTCGTAATAGACGAACAACAGCGGGTATTTCAGGCCAAAGAAGTGAGCCACGGCCATGCAGCAGAAATAGGCGACGCCCGCCCACAACGCGAGGCGGAGTAGCACAGGCGGCGGGCTGTTGTTGCTCATGGTCAAGTTGGATGCTGGCGGACGATGCAATGGACCACGTATCGGAATCGCTTCAGCTTTGCAGCTCGTACATCCTGCCACACAAGGACGTGAAGCTCGGGTGCGGCCTCTATTCGTTCAAAACCCGCGGAGCCGAGGAGTGAACTGCTGGCCGAGTCCAGCGCGGGCTGCATTGAGCATGTCATGGGCGACCTCACTATCAGCTAGTGCCTCGGGGCGCAGGATGACCGCGAGGCTCATGGACGTTGCTCGAGCCGCTGCACCACCTCTCGCCACGACAGCCCTCCGCCGGGATCGGCTTCGGCCGAGCCCATCGCTGAGCCAACTCTGCTCGATGCCACTCGGGTACGTCCTGAGGCTCGACCTGCTCCCGCATACTATCCCAAATCTGTTCCCCGAGGTCCAGGCGATCGCGGACGCTCATTTGGTCGATGCCGAGCGAATCAATGCGAACAGCCATCGTGGTGCCGCCACGGAATGAATGCCTTTCAGTCTTTCTACCGAAGGCAAGAGAGACCCGTAAACGCCGGTGATTCGCGGCAGCAATGGGGGCGCCCCGTCTCCCGGCGAACGTCACTTCTCTGACGCGGCGCTGGGAGCGTCGTCGCCAGCAGAAGGTGGTTGGGTGTTCTTCTCCTCTTCCTTCAGCACCTTGCGGATTGCATCCAACCGGCGGGTTCCTTCCGATAGAGTGGGACAGATCCATCCACCTTCGTCGAATTCGTTCCATGCGTAGATGACCACGGCCTTCGCTTCTCCTGCGTCCGGGTTCTGCCGGTTCCATACCAGCGCGCTCTTCACCCCATCGGCAATTTCTGCCGCGTCTGTCTCGGCCGACCGAAGGCGACCAAGCTTCGTCTTCCCCTCTGAGTTCTCATAGTAATGAGACCAGGGATTCGGCGTCTCGATACGGGGGCGTGGATCCCATCCGGCAGAAACCGACGGGATCAGTTTCTGCCCCTGCTTCTGACGGTCCCACATGCCTTTTCCGCCGACTCCGGTGCATGAGCTCACGGCGTTCCATTGGACCTGACTCGAACAGTCGCCCATGTGAACCATATAAGGGCGTTTGAGGCCGCTCCACGATCAGTCCAGCTGAGCTCTGTTCGGTCTCCCCATTCGCGATCCCCGCATCGCCGTACCAGGCATCCCACCGAATAGCGCCGATGATCGAGCGAATCGCCCGCGTCACCCCCTGAACAGCATGCCAACAAGACGCACACGATAGTTAGCACCGATCTCAGTTGCTGATTCTCCACAGAACGTGGGCGATCAATGGCTCGCGCCCACGGGATGAACCATCACTCAGGACGCTGTCCGCGAGTCCATTGCATCGCTTGGGTCCGTGTGCTTCTTCACAGAACCGGACACGATCCGCCGCCCTGACGCGCTCTGCCTCTCACGCAAACGTTGGCGGAACTTTGCGACATCGCCGCCACTGGCCTCCAGCAGGCGACGGCGTACCTCGTGGATTTCAGCTACCACGGGATCGGCGTAAAGGGATTCAACCGGCATCGGAAAACTCCTCAGGCGTGACGATTAGGGGCGGCGGGAAGCCTTCGGCCCTAAGTGTCTCGTACAGTGGGGGAAGCAAATCCGCATTTGCGATGTGCTTGCAGTTCCAAGTCAGTAGGTAGTCTACGCCAGCCGTGGCGGCCAAGGCGACGTGCTGAGCATCCGCCGCGGCTTTTGACGGCAGGAGATGCCTCGCGAGCAGCAGGTCGGCAAGCCGATCAGCCTCCGCAGACTCCCCAAGGAGGGGCAAGCCTTAGAGTAGACGTAGGCGATCCGCCGCTGCGGTCGGATCACCCGCCCCGGCCTCATCCAACACAAGTTGGCTGATGTAGAGGTCGAAGCCGTCGCGACGCTGCTGCCACCAGCGACGTGTGAGCTCTTGACGGGCTTGGAAAACCACGTCGGACGCCGATCGCGCGGTGAGGTAGCCGACGATCGAGGTCTCGACGTAGATCGCACTCATGACGGATCCAGATGTTTCACGGAACGGGGGCAATCAGCGGCTCGCGACCTTACGCGAACCACGCCGCTCGACTTCATCGCGATTCTGCTGCAAGGCTTTGTTCGGCATCTTATGGCCGCATGCTGGATCGCACGCAGCCAGCGAACTCTTCTCGACTCACCTCTCCGGCTGCAAGCCCCAGAATGATCCGCTCTTGCTCATCAACTCCGGCATCGAGTTCGTGACCGTTCAGGACCAGGAACATTTCCATTGCAAGATGGCCAATGCGCTTGTTGCCATCGACGAAAGGATGATTGCGGATCAAAGAAAAACCCAGGGCGGCGGCTTTAGTCGGCAAGCATGGATACAGATTGTGCCCATCGAACGTCATCTGCGGTTGAGCAACAGCCGACTCAAGGCCGCCAAGATCGCGCACGCCTTCAAGCCCGCCAGTCTGCCGGAGCACGAGGCGATGAAGCTCCAAGACCTCCTCGAGCGACAGATACCGAATCATGCGAGCCGCCGATAAAGCTCAGCATTCTTTTGCAGCAAATGATCCGCAGCTTTCTGAAACTGACCGTCAGGCCGATCGAGCAGCTGCTCAACGCGACGCCGCAAAAACTCCTCCGGCGGTAACCCGGCCTCCTCGGCCCACAGGCACAACTGGGCGGCTCGCTCGTCGGATAGCGGAATCGTGAACGTTGTCATTTGGGGGAACCCAAGGGGCGAATCGTTCGCTGTTCATCGCAGCATGCCTCATTCTACCGCGACAGGGACCGCCTGGGTAACCGCAATAGGCCCGCTCCGCTCGGCGATCACCCCCGGCGTGACACGCACATTGCTCTGGCTCTGGGCTTCCTGTTTTCGAACGATGGCGATCAGCGGCTCGCGCCCACACGATCACCCACAACGCTTGGCTTCATCGCGAGTCCGCTGCATCGCTTGGTTCGGGGCGCCCTCCGAATCCCATGTCCGTGCACGCTCTTCCATGGCGGGAAGCA
>BJHK01000012.1:0-2796 GCA_014192425.1 Planctomycetia bacterium
GAGAATGTCACGGTCGCGGCCCGGGATGCGCAGACGGCGACGCTGTCGTTCGACATCGCCTGGCCCTCCTCGTGGCGCAGCGGGCAGAATCACGATGCGGCCTGGGTGTTCTTCAAGGCCCAAGCGGCCGACGGCACGTGGCGGCACGTGAAACTCGTGGCTGATCGGGTCGTGAACCCCACCGGCTCGAGTCCGGGCGAGGGGGACACCAAGGTCGAGATCGCGGTGCCCGACGGTCCGGACGGCTTCACCGGTCTCTTCGTCCGCCGCGCCGATGACGGCAAGGGGCCGCTAAAGGTGCAACGCGTCTCGATCCTCGCTGCCGCCGATGCCGTCAGGGATCTCGGGGCCGACGCCAAGGATCGGATTCGCGGGTTCGGGATCCAGATGGTCTACGTGCCGGAGGGTCCGTTCTGGCTCGGTTCCGGCGGCAACGAGATCGGCGGGTTTCACCGGTTCACCGACGGCGTTGACGGCACGGCGCCGTTCCGCGTGACCGGTGCCGGACCGATTCCCACCGGAAGGAAGGAGGGCCGGCTCTGGACGCGAAACCATGGCGGGCCGCTCGTCGACGGCGGCGAGATTCCGGCCGCGTATCCCAACGGCTTCGCTCCCTTCTACTCCATGAAGTTCCACGTCACGCCGATGGAGTACGCCGCCTTCCTCAACACGCTCGATGCGAAACTCGCCGACGAGCGGTACGCGGGGCCGGATCGGTGCGTCTACAACGGGGTCGTCTATTCCGGCGTCAACGGGCATGTCACGAAGGACCCGGCCGCGGGCTACGTCGGCCGGCCCGGCCGGCAACGCGCCGGTGCCGGCTGCTTCGGCCTGTCATGGACGGACGGAGTCACGTTCGCGGCCTGGGCGGGGCTCCGGCCGATGACCGAACTGGAATTCGAGAAGGTCGGTCGCGGATTCCGTGATCCGATCCCCGCGGACATCGGCCCTTCGTACTGGGGCATCGGAGACATCGTTCCGAACGACTGGGAGGCCTTCAAGGGGGCCACCGCCAGCGAGCGAACGGTCACGGCCTGCAAGGCCGGCCATGGATTCAAGGCCAGCCACGGCCTGGGAACGACGGCGCTGCCGGCCGACTGGCCGCAGGCCGACGCCGTCGGCTCGGGCCTGCGGTACACGCACTACACCTCGCTGAACATCGAGCGTCTGCGTGGCAAGGAGGAACCGGCCGGGTTCTTCCAGACCGTCGCGACGACTCCCTGGGAACTGCCCCGGGCCCGGATTTCCGACCGGGCGTTCGCGAACATTGCCGACACGGAGCGGCTCTGGTCGCACAAGTGGCGCGGCGTGCGGACGGCACCGCGGGCCGCGGCATTCCCGCCACCGACACCGTGATCTCGAGGGTCCGAATGGCAGGCTGCTTCGCCGATCCCTTCCTGCACGAAAAGATCCTGTTGCGACAACGACGAGGAGGGGTGCCCATGCCCCAAGAGCCGGCGTGAGCTGCCAAGCGCAGGCAGGATGTCGCAGCGCAGGCAGGTCCGAGTGAGCGAAGGGCAGGAAGCCCGAAGCGAACGTCCGGCGATGGGGCGTGGGCAGCCCGACGCTCGTCATCGAAGGATCACGCGCGACGGCTCACACGAACGCCGCGGCCGTCTCGGCTGGGGCCGGGCCGTACTTGAGCGGGGCCATCGTGAAGCTCGCCCGCCCCTGGCTGACGCTGCGGACGGCGGCCGAGTAGCCGAACATGCTCGCCAGCGGCGCCTCGGCCGTGAGCACGTTGACCCCGCCCCGGATCTCGGTGGCGGTGATGATCGCCCGGCGCTGCTGGAGGTCGTTGATGACGTCGCCGAGGTGCTCCTCGGGAACGCTCACCTCGACCCGCATCACCGGCTCGAGGAGCGTCGTGCCGGCCGCCTCCAGCATCCGCTCGACCGCCTCGGCGGCGGCCATCCGCACGGCGACGTCGGAGGGAAACGGCTCGGGGATCGGGCTCGCCACGACCACGATCCGCACGCCCCACAGCGGGCAGCTCTTCAGCCCGCCGCGCTCGGCCGCCTCGCGGACCGACTGGGTCATCAGGGCAGCGAGCGTCGCGAGCGCATCGCTCTCCGGAAACCAGCCCTGCTCCACCGTCACCGGCGCCTGCTCGTCGACCGGCTCGGCCCGGAGCGTGACGGTGGCGGCGAGGTTCTGCCCGCCGATCTGCCGGTTGATCGTGCCGGCGACCGCGACGGCCCGGGAGAGCGTCTCCTTGTAACTGACCCGCGGCTTGTGGACCCGGCACTTGAGGTTGAAGTCGCGTTCCAGCCGGTGGCGGATCACCTCCAGGTGGAGCTCGCCCATCCCCGAGATCAGCGTCTGCCCCGTCTCCTCGCTCTCCACGGCCCGGAACGTCGGATCCTGCCGCTTCATCATCTCCAGCGTCTCGCCGAGCTTCTTGCGGTCGAGGCTCGTCTCCGGCTCGATGGCCATCGAGATCACCGTCTCTGGAAACTGGATCGTCTCCAGGAGGATCGGCTCGTTGGCGTCGCAGAGCGTGTCGCCGGTGACGCTGCCGCGCGGCCCGATCACCCCCACGATGTCCCCGGCCTCGGCCTTCTCCACCTGCTCGCGCCGGTCGGCCTGCACGTGCCAGATCTGGGCGATGTTCTCCTTCTTCTGCCGGAGCGGATTCCAGGCCCGGCTTCCCGCCTTGAGCGTGCCGGAATAGACGCGGACGAAGTACAGGTCGCCATGCTTCTCGGCGATGATCTTGAAGACGAGGCCGCAGAACGGGGCCGTCGGGTCGGGCTTTCGCACGAGCGGCGTCGGCTGCTTCTTGGCCGGGTCGAG
>BJHK01000012.1:3312-8262 GCA_014192425.1 Planctomycetia bacterium
CCGCGGCACGCCGTAGCGATCGGCCTGCCGCCAGACCGTCTCGCTCTGCGCCTCGACCCCCTCGCGGGCGCTGAACACGACGACGGCGCCGTCGAGAACCCGCAGGCTGCGCTCCACCTCGGCGGTGAAGTCGACGTGCCCCGGCGTGTCGATGAGGTTGACCGTCACGTCCCGCCAGCGAAACGACACCGCCGCCGAGTAGATCGTGATCCCGCGCTCCTGTTCCTCCGGGTCGAAGTCGGTGATCGTGGTACCGCGATCGACCTCACCGAGGCGGTGGCTGGTCTGCGTGAAGAACAGCATCCGCTCGGTGAGCGTGGTCTTGCCGGCGTCAATGTGGGCCACGATGCCGATGTTGCGGATCGTGTCGATGGCGCGGGGCATGGGAATGCTACATCCTCTCCACGGTGCCGATGCCGAGCAGCTCGAGCCCGGTGCGCAGCACCCGGCCGGTGAGGTCGCAGACGGCGAGCCGGCTGTCCCGCTCCGCCCCCTGCGCCTTGAGCACCGGCAGGGCGTCGTAGAACGTCGAGTAGCAGCCGGCGAGTTCGAACAGCCAGCCGGTGAGCAGGTTCGGCCGGTAGTCGGCCTCGACGTCCTCGAGCACCTCGGCGAAACGGACGAGCTTCAGGGCCAGGGCCCGCTCCCGCGGATCGGACACGATCACGGCGGGACTGCCCTCCCGGAGCGTTTCCCGGTCGATGCTCCCCTTGGCGAAGATGCCCTCCACGCGGGCCACGGCGTACTGCATGTAGGCGGCCGTGTTGCCGGTGA
Source organism: Planctomycetia bacterium (assembly GCA_014192425.1). Classification (NCBI taxonomy): domain Bacteria; kingdom Pseudomonadati; phylum Planctomycetota; class Planctomycetia; species Planctomycetia bacterium. The sequence goes on from BJHK01000012.1 coordinate 4,087, forward strand.
GCTGCAGCATCTTGTCGAAGCTGAAGACGTAGTCGGTGGTCCGGTTTTGGGCGAGGTCGGCGTACTTGATCGCACCGATGCCGACGGTCTCGGCGACGTGCCGGCGGTCGGCGTCGTTCATGCCGGCGCGGGCCTCGTCGCCGGAGCCGACGACCCGGGCCGCCCGTTCCACTCCTTCGTCGAGCAGTGCCTCGAGCCCCACCGTGTCGCCGGCCCGGGTCTTGAACGGCCGGCCGTCCTCGCCGAGCACCGTGCCGAAGGCGACATGGACGAGCTGCACATCCCCAAAGCCGCGGCGCCGGGCGGTCTCAAAGACCTGCTCGAAGTGCTGCCCCTGCCGGTGATCGACGACGTACAGGATGCGGTCGGGGTGCCAGTGCTCGAGCCGCCAGGCGATCGTGGCCAGGTCGGTGGTGGCATAGAGAAATGCGCCGTCGGCCTTGCGGACGAGGAGCGGCGGCTCGTCGTCGCCGCCGAGGAACACGCCCACCGCTCCCCGGCTCTCGCGGGCCAGGCCGGTGTCGAGGAGGTCGGTGACGACGGCGGCGAGCAGCGGTTGATAGAAGCTCTCGCCGAGCGTGTGGTCGAACGTGACCCCGAGCCGGTCGTAGAGGCGGTCGATCTCGGCGCGGCAGATCGGCATGAACCGCTCCCAAAGAGCCCGGTTCTCCGCATCGCCGGCGTGGAGTTTCGCCGTCTCGGCGAGCACCTCGCGGCCGGCCTCGGGATGCTTCGCCGCCAGGGCCGCGGCTTCGGGGTCGGCGGCGAGTTCCTCCGGCTTGGCGTCAGCCACCTTGCGGACGAGCCGGTAGAGGCGGCCGAGTTCGGCGGTCGGGTCGGCGGCGAAGGCTTCGTCGTCGCGGAGCCGCTTCCAGCCCCAGAGGATCATGCCGAACTGCGTGCCCCAGTCGCCGAGGTGGTTGTCGGTGATGACCCGATGCCCGCGAAACCGCAGAATTCGGGAGAGCGCGTCGCCGATCACCGTGGAGCGGATGTGGCCGACGTGCATCGGCTTGGCGACGTTTGGCGAGGAGAAGTCGATGACGATCGTCTCGGCCGCGGCGACCGGGGCGACGCCGAGCCGCGCGTCGCGCACGGCGGCCGTGACCGCCGCGGCGAGGGCGGCGGCGCGGATGCGGACGTTGATGAACCCCGGCCCCACCGGATCACCGGGGGGCTCGAAGAGCGTCGCGTAGCCGGGCTGCTCCACGAGCCGCCCGGCGATCGCCGCGGCGACGTCGCGCGGCTTCCGGCCGGCCCGCTTCGCCAGCGCCATCGCCATCGTGCCCGAATAGTCGCCGAATTTCGCATCGGCGGTCTCGCGGACCTGCTCGAGGAGCGCGGGGATCTCGTCGGCCGCGAGTGCGAGCGTGCCGTCGGCCGCGAGCGCGTGGATGGCCCCATGAAACATTCCCCGCAGGGCCGCGCGGAAATTCACGCGGGCCGTCGACGTGCCCGCGTCGCTCATCGGCCGGCCGCCCCCGCCGACTCGACGGGCACCTGCTTGGCGTCTCCCCAGAGGTGCTCGAGGTCCCAGTAGTCGCGGGCCTCGGCGTCGAAGAGGTGGACCATGACGTCGCCGTAGTCGAGGATGATCCAGCGGCCTTCCTCGTAGCCTTCTCCGCCGCGCTTGCGGTCGTGCAGGTCGTGCTTCACGGCCTTCTCGATCTCGTCGGCCATGGCGTGCAACTGCCGCCGGCTGGAGCCGGTGGCGACGACGAAGTAGTCGAAGACGTCGGTCAGGCCGCGCAGGTCGAGGATGCGCACGTCGGTGCCCCGGGTCTCCTCGGCAATCCGCGCGGCAGCGAGCGCCAGATGCCGCGCCCGATCAACCGTCGTATCTGCGCCGGCTGTCGGCGATTCCGTCCCGCCTGGCGGCGATGTCTTGCGAGCTGGAGTCACGCGGGGCTCTGAGGGGGAAACGGAACCGAAACGCCGTGGGCCCGGACTTGATTCGAGGCGGCACGATGAGACCACGATCGCGACATTCTAGTCGAAACGGACGGAGTGTCCCACCCGACCGGAACACCGCAGCCGGGCAGGCAGGGCCGACTATACTCGAGGGGTCTTCGGACCCGACCCGGCGGCACCGACGGTGCGTCCATGCTGATGTCAGCGAATGGCTTCCGACACGCTTTCCGACACGCTTGCCGACCGCTCCTCGCCCTCATCGTGTGCGGGGCGTCCGTTGGCTTCGGGGCGTTGACCGCCGCGGCCCCCGAGGCCGCCGATGCCCGAGGCCTGGAAATCTTCACCGGCCGGCTCCGCACCCTGCTCGCGCATCGTTGCGCCGGCTGTCACGGCGCCGGCACGGTCGAGAGCGGCTTCGACCTCTCCACGCGGGACAAGCTCCTCGCCGGCGGCGCCGGCGGACCGGCCGTCGTGCCGGGCAGGGCGAAAGAGAGCCTGATGTACCGGCTGGCGGCGCGGCTGGAGGAGCCGCACATGCCCGAGGAGGGGGACCCGCTCAGCGCGGAGGAACTGGGCTGGCTGGCTGAATGGATCGACCGGGGCGCCCCCTACGACAGGCCGCTCGTCAGCGAGTCCGATCGTGGGCCGTGGACCGACCGGCAGGTCCCGGCCGCGAGCCGCGAGTTCTGGGCCTATCGGCCGCTGGAGAACATGACACCCCCCGAGCCTGCCGATCCGCAGGGCTGGTGCCGTAACCCCGTGGACCGTTTCATCCTCGCGAAGCTGCAGGCGGCCGGGCTCTCTCCCTCCCGTGACGCGCCCCCCCACGGGCTCCTCCGGCGGCTGACGTACGACCTCACCGGCCTGCCGCCGACGCCCGCCGAAGTCGCCGCGTTCTGCGCCGGCGCGGACGACGCGACCGGCGATTTCTGGCGTCGCACGGTGGACGACCTGCTCGCGCGACCGGCCTTCGGCGAGCGCTGGGCCCAGCACTGGCTCGACGTCGCCCGGTTCGCCGAGAGCTTCGGCTACGAGCAGGACTACGACCGGCCGCATGCCTTCCACTACCGCGACTTCGTCATTCGGGCCTTCAACGACGACCTTCCCTACGACACGTTCCTGCAGTGGCAGATCGCCGGTGACCAGCTCGCCCCGGAAGACGTCGAAGCCCGGAAGGCGACCGGGTTTCTCGCCGCCGGAGCCTTTCCGACACAGCTCACCGAGAAGGAGTTCGAGTCGGCGCGGGCCGGCGAGCTCGACGACATGGTCGCCACGGTCGGCACCGCGATGCTGGGAGCGACGCTCGGCTGCGCCCGCTGCCACGACCACAAGTACGACCCGTTCCCCCAGGCCGACTATTACCGGCTGGCCGCGACGTTCACCACCACGATCCGCGGCAACGTGGATCTGGCCGATCCGGCCGGGGGCGGCACGCTCAGGGTGCTCGTCGCCGGCGAGAACGTGCCGAAGATTCCCCACAATGCCGATGGCCGCGGCTTCCCCCACTTCTACAAGGAGACCCACTTCCTGCGCCGGGGGGACGTCAACCAGAAGGACGGGATCGCGACTCCGGGGGTCATGCAGGTGCTGACGCGACATGCCGACGGCGCGGCGCACTGGCAGCGGTCGTCCGCGGCGGGGGCGACGCCCCTTCCCCCCCGCATGGCGCTGGCCCGCTGGATCACCGATGTCGATCGCGGCGCCGGTCATCTTGCCGCGCGGGTGATCGTGAACCGTCTCTGGCAGCATCACTTCGGCGTCGGACTCGTCGCCACGCCGAGCGACTTCGGCCATCAGGGGGATCCGCCGTCCCACCCCGAACTGCTCGACTGGCTGGCCGCCGAACTGATCCGCGGCGGCTGGCGGCTCAAGCCGATCCATCGGCTGCTCGTCACGAGCGCCGCCTATCGGCAGGCGAGCACGATCGACGCCGAACGGGCCCGGATCGACCCGGGCAACCGGCTGCTCTGGCGTTTCCACCGGCGCCGGCTGGAGGGGGAGGCAATCCGCGACACGCTGCTCGCCCTTGCCGGCACGCTCGACCCCACGCTCTATGGCCGCGCGGGCGCCGACGAGACGAGCCCGCGCCGCAGCATCTACCTGGAGCGGAAGCGGAGCCGGTTGCCGTTGTTCCTGCGCGTCTTCGACTCGCCCGACTTCGTCTCCGGCGTGGCCGTGCGGTCGGCGACGACGACGGCCCCACAGGCGCTGGCGCTGCTGAACTCGCCCGCCTGCCGCAGACTGGCCGAGACGTTCGCCGACCGC
>BJHK01000012.1:8630-36370 GCA_014192425.1 Planctomycetia bacterium
GGCCCGCGCCGGAGCGGGGTTCGGTCTCGTCGGACTCGCCGGGCTGCTGGCGGAGGAGGCAGCGGGTGCGGCACCGGCGCAGGTCGACAGCCCGCTGGCCCCGCGGCCGGCGCATTTTCCGGGGCGGGCCCGGAGCGTGATCTGGCTGTTCATCAACGGCGGCCCGAGCCAGGTCGACACCTTCGACCACAAGCCCGCGCTGGAGAAACATGACGGCGAACCCCTCCCGGGGTTCGACAAGAACACCGGCTTCTTCGCCGACGCGGTCGGCGGGCTGATGAAGAGCCCGTTCGCGTTTCGGCAGCATGGCGAGAGCGGCGCCTGGGTGTCGAGCCTGTTTCCGCACATCGCGCGGCACGTCGACAAGCTGGCGTTCATCAAGAGCTGCTGGACCGACTCCAACAACCATGCCCCTGCCCTGCTCAAGATGAACACGGGGAGCGCCCGGATGGGATTTCCCTGCACCGGCTCGTGGGTCACCTACGGCCTCGGCAGCGCGACCCGCGACCTGCCCGGCTTCGTGGTGATGTACGACACCAAGGGCCGCGGCCTGCCCAAGGGCTACGCGCAGAACTGGTCGGCAGGCTTCCTTCCGGGCGTGTTCCAGGGCACCGGCCTCGACACGAAGGGGGCGCCGATTCCCAACCTCGACCGGCCCGCCGGCGTCAGCGCCCCGCTGCAGCGGGCCCAGCTCGACCTCGCCGCCCGGCTCAACGGCCTCCATCGGCAGGCCGCGGGAGACGCGGCGCTCGAGGCGCGGATCGAGAGCTTCGAGCTCGCCTACCGGATGCAGATGGCCGCCCCCGAGGCGCTCGACCTGGCCGCCGAGACGGAGGAGACGAAGCGGCTGTATGGCCTCGACGACCCGACCTGCGGCCACTTCGCCAAGCAGTGCCTGATCGCCCGGCGCATGGTGGAGCGCGGCGTGCGGTTCGTGCAGATCTACTCGGGGGGCGAGGAGAACCAGAAGAGCTGGGACGGCCACAGCGACATCCAGGGCAACCATGCCGGCTTCGCCGCCGAGACCGACCGGCCGATCGCCGCGCTCCTCGAGGACCTCGGCCGCCGCGGCCTGCTTGACGAGACGCTGGTGATCTGGGGGGGCGAGTTCGGTCGCCTGCCGATCGCGCAGAAGGACGCCAAGCCGGGCCGCGATCACAACCCTCACGCCTTCACGACGTGGATGGCCGGCGGCGGCGTGAAGGGTGGGGTCAGTCACGGCGCCAGCGACGAGTTCGGCTTCAAGGCGGTCGAGGACCGGGTGGGCGTCAACGACCTGCACGCCACGATCCTCCATCTCCTCGGCATCGACCACAAGCGGCTCACCTACCGGTTCAACGGTCGCGACTTCCGCCTCACCGATGTGGGCGGCGTCGTGATCGACGACATCCTCGCCTGACGGCCGCGCGTCCCCACCCGGCAGGAACACCGGAGCCGGGCCGCCGGCGGCTCGACGAGCCGTGACGATTTCCATGCGATCCCTTTCCATGCGATCCCTTTCCATGCCATCCCTGACCTCGCTGCCGGCACTGCTGATCCCGCTCATCGTCGCCGGCTGCGGCCGGCAGCCCCCCGTCGGCGGATCGGCACAGTCCCCGGCGCAGCCGCCGTTCGCGGCCCGCGTCGCGGCCGTTCGTGAGGAGCGACTCGATGCGATCACCGTCACCGATCGGCCGCTCGATCCGGGCGACTGGGAACGGCTGCGCGGCCTGACCGGGCTGCGCGAACTCGTGCTCGAGCGGGGCACGGCCGACGACTCGGTGGCCGACGTGCTCGGATCGCTGACCGGACTCCAGCGACTCGTGCTCCGGGAGTCGCCGCTGGGCGACGAGGGATTTCGGGCGTTGGCCCGCTGCACGGCGCTGCGCGATCTCAACGTGCCCCGGGCCGACTGCACGATCGCGGGGGTGGAGGCGATTGCCGGACTGTCGTCGCTACGCAGCCTGCGGCTCGGCGGGCCGAACCTCCGCGGCCCGGAAGTGGCGAAGACGCTCGCCACGTTCCCCGCCCTGCGGTCCCTCCACCTGATCGACGTGCCGATCGGCGACGACGGTCTGGCCGCCCTCGGCCGCCTGTCGGGACTGCGAAATCTGTATCTCGACGGCGCCAGGGTGTCGGACGAGGCCTGGGCTGAATACCTTACCGGTCATCCGGAGGTGCACGTGCACGTCGACCAGGCCCATCACGATCGCGATCCACGCGGAGACCATCCCCCATGAGCGGCATCGATTCACTCGTCCACGCCCGCGCCCTGCGCATGGCATCCGTCTGGCTGCTCGTCGGACTGCTCGCGGCCGGCGCAGGCGTCGGACCGCGTGTCCTGTCGAACGCCCCCGAGCGCGTCGCGCCGGGCCCGGCCCTGGCGACGGCCGCCACGGCCTGGCTCGATTCGCTCGTGCCGCCGCAGGCGGCCAAGGCGCGGCGGCCGTTCGCCGCCCCAGAGCGGACCGACTGGCACTTCGTCCCCAGGTTCGACCGCAAGGGCCTGCCGCTGCGCGACATGACGCCGGCCCAGCAGGATCTGGCCCGCGCCCTGCTCCGCACCGCCCTCTCGGAGGCGGGCTGGACGAAGGCGCAGGTCATCATGCAGCTCGAGGAGATCCTGCGGGTCCACGAGGGGAAGCGGGCCAAGAACGTCCGCGACCCGGAGCGGTACTTCTTCACGATCTTCGGCGATCCGGCCGGCCGCGCGCCGTGGGGCCTGTCGGTCGAGGGGCACCACCTGTCGTTCAACTTCACCCTCCGCGACGGCCGCCTCGTCGACAGCACGCCGCAGTTCCTCGGCGCCAACCCGGCAACCGTGAAGACCGGCCTGCCCGGCCTGCCTGCGGCCGGGACGCGGATCCTGCGCGACGAGGAGGGGCTGGCCTTCGACCTCGTGCAGGCACTCGACGAACGGCAGCGAGAGCAGGCCGTGGTCGCGGCTGAGCCGCCGGCCGAGATCCGGGGTGCCGGCGCGCCGCAGCCGCCGGCCGAGCCCCCCGCCGGGATCCGCCACGCGGACCTGCGGCCGGCGCAGCGGGCGATCCTGCGCCGGCTCGTGGAGGTGTATTGCGGCACGATGCGGGCGGAGGTCGCGGCCGAGCGGCTCCGGCTGATCGACGAGGCTGCCGGCGGCTGGGACGCAATCACGTTCGCCTGGTCCGGGGCGACGCAGCCCGGCGTGGGGCATGCCTACCGGATCGAAGGCCCGACCTTCGCGATCGAGTTTTGCAACGTCCAGCCCGACGCCGAGGGGAATCCGGCCAACCACATCCACTGCGTGTGGCGGGACCGGACCGGCGATTTCGACCTGCCCGCCCGGTGACGGGCCGGTGAGGAGTTTCCACCGGAGTGCCCAGGCTGTGGCGGATAGACGAGCTGCCCGTGATCGACATCCACAGCCTCTGATACGGCGCCCACTTGATCCTCGCACCCCAAACGATCCTGCTGAACCATCGGATCGGGCGGGGTTGCCCATGGCCCAGGAGCCGGCTTGAGCGCGGGCACCGATCCGCCGCAGGCGGATCGGTCGGTGAAGGCAGGATGCCGAAGCGCGGGCCAGTCTGAGTGAGCGGATGCCACGATGGCATCCGCGAAAGTCCGGCGATGGGGCATGGGTAACCCCGACCAGCGAACCGCGCGAGGGTCAAGTGTGACCCGTATGAGACTGCTCCCGATCGCGCCGCTCACGAGCCGCTTATCAGCCGGGAAACCGGTGCGGCGCTGCCATTGACCGGGCTCATCTTTCCTGCGGCTCGCAGGCACAGCGTCGCCTTGGGTCACAGATCCTTTGCGGCCTTGCGGGCGGCCTTTTCCAGTTCGTCCCAGGCGTCGTGAGCGTGGTCCCGGAGATCGTTCCAGCCCGCGGTCGTCGCCTTCATGGCGTCGTCGATCCTGGCCTGCACCGCATCGCGTTCAGCGGCGAGTGCCGAGATTGTCTCTTCCCATTCGGCCTTCGCACGCGCCTCGAGCTTCGCGACCTTCATCCGCATGTCCTTGAGTTGTCGATCGAACTCATCGAGCTTCATGGCCAACTTCTGCCGAAACTCTTCCCGGCCGCCATCCTCGCTGACGGGCTTCTCGACCGCCTCTTTCACCTGTTTCACGTCAGGGTCCACCGCGGCTGCCAAGGTCTCGGGCGTGACCTTGCGAGCCGTGCGCTCGACTGGCTTCTGCGCACAGCCGAACGACACCGTGGCCAACAGGATTCCGAGGATCGACGTGACATTCCGTGCGTGCAGTTGACTCATGGAGAGGGCTCCGGTGTGCGGGCGGGTGAAGACCGTTGGGAAGGTACGCGCCAGAAACCGCAGGGCAACAAAGACACCCCACGCGGCATGACCACGCGCGAATGCGCCGCATGGACACTGCCTGATGCTCGATGGGAAGGGTGCCCGGGGTCGGCCGGGGATCGCGCAGGTGTCCATGCCATTCCGATCGTCCTCTCCCGCCGAATCAGCTCAGGTTGCCGAGTGCTGCGTACGGTTCTTCATCGCAACGCTGCGACGAGGGAAACCCGCATGCGGGTCGTGTCCGCGGAGTGCCGTGGAACGATTCCGCGAGCCGAGGAGCCCTGGGAACCATTTTCTTTACGAGGAATGAGTCATGGATATCGTCCTGTTCATTGTGGTCGGATTGGTGGCCGGGTGGTTGGCCGGCGTGCTCATGAAGGGGAGCAGTTATGGCGTGGTGGGGGACATCGTCGTCGGTGTCCTTGGTGCCCTGATCGGCGGAGCCCTCTTCCAACGACTCGGGATCTCGAGTGGCGGGGGCCTGGCCGGGGCGATCGTGGTCGCCACCGTCGGAGCCGTCATCCTGCTGGTCATCCTCAGGCTCATCAACCAGGCTCGGGGCGGCAGAGTGACGCTGTAGACGGAGCGTTGATGGCCCAGCCGATCGCTTGCAGACATCGATCGGCCCGCGCCGATCGGCACCGGATTTCGATATGATCACGCTTCACTCGAGGCGGGTCGTGACCGTGCCCTATGGCAGGCCCGCCCGGTGATCGGGACGGCGCTGACCGGCGGCCGTGCCCCTGTCAGCTGCGGTCCGCCTCGGCCAGCGCGATCCCGGCGAGCACGAGATCGGGCAGTTCGACCGCCCCGGGCAGGGCGTCACGGACAAGGCCGGCCGAGCCGCCGGTGAGGATCAGCGTGGCGGCCTCGCCGACCGCCTTCCGCGCCTCGGCGACGAGCCGGGCCACCGCGCCCCGGATGCCCCAGCCGATGCCGGCGGCGATCGCCGCCTGCGTGGAGCGGCCCGGCATCGCCGGCGGCGGGCCATGATCCAGAGCGGCCACCTCGGGAAGCCGGCTCGTGCCCTCGGCCAAGGCCCGGGCCATGAGCGCCGGCCCGGGCAGGATCGCGCCGCCGAGAAACGCCCCGTCCGGCGCGACGATGTCGACCGTCGTGGCCGTTCCGCAATCGACGACGATCGCCCCCCTGCCAGCCGGCTTGACGATGCCGGCGGCCGCCGCCGAGGCGAGCCGGTCGATGCCCACGCGCTGCGGCTCGTCGAGCTGCACGGCGAGCGGCAGGTCGGCATGGCCGATCCGTCGCTGCCGGAGCGGGCGATGCCCGGTCGCCGAGACTTCCGCGATCGCGGCACCGAGGCGGGCGGCGGCCGTGTCGTTGACGCTGGCCACGAGCAGCAGTGCCGGGCCCGGGGCCACGGCAGCCAGCCAGCGCTCGAGGTTCGTGAGGCGGAAGTCGCGGCTCAACAGGTCCTGGCGCCGGTCCACCCGCGGGAGCCGCGCCGCTGTGGGCCCTACCCGGCCGCGTTCCGCGACGACGGCGAGCTTGATCCGCGTGTTGCCGACGTCGGCGAGCAGCAGCGTCTCGGCCGGTGGATGCGCGGCCGCGTTCATGGCCCGCCACTCCCCCGGCCGGGCTCCGCGCTGGCCGGTGTCGCCCCGGCCGCCGGTGCGCACGGCTCGCGGTCCAGTTCCCGGACCGCCGCGCGGACCAGCGCGTCGAGCCCCGCCCCGGTCACCGCGCTCACGGCCAGCACCTCGCGGCCGATGGCGGCGGCGAGTGCCTCGCGCACCGCAGCGGCGTCGGGCAGCTCGGCCTTGCTCAGGATCACGATTTCGGGGCGGTCGCCGAGCGTCGCGTCGTAGCGGACGAGTTCGTCCCGGATCGCCAGGTAGTTGGCCAGCGGCTCGGTGCCATCGGCCGGAAACGGTTCGACGACGTGGACGAGAATCCCCGCCCGCTCGACGTGGCGAAGGAATTCGTGTCCGAGGCCGACACCGGCATGGGCTCCCTCGATGAGACCGGGGAGATCGGCGAGCACGAAGCTCCGGTCACGGGACACCGCCACGATGCCGAGGATCGGCGCCTTCGTCGTGAACGCGTAGTCGGCGATTTCGGGCCGGGCGCGGGAAAGCCGAGAGAGGAGCGTGCTCTTGCCGGCGTTCGGCTTGCCGACGAGGCCGACGTCGGCGATGACCTTGAGTTCGAGGAGCAGCCGGCGGATCTCCCCCTTCTCGCCCGGCGTCGTCTGCCGCGGGGCGCGGTTCGTCGAGGACTTGAAGTGAACGTTGCCGCGGCCGCCGGCGCCGCCGCGGGCGGCGACGATCGACTCGCCGGCAGCGGACATGTCGCGGAGCACGAGCCCCGATCCCTTGTCGATCACGACCGTGCCCGGGGGCACGAGGAGCACGAGGTCCTCTGCATCGCGGCCGCGGCAGTTCGCCGGCCCGCCGCTGGCGCCGGTCTCGGCCCGCCATTGCCGCCGATGGGCGAGCGCGGCCAACGAATCGACCCCCGGTTCCGCGCGGAGGATCACGCTGCCGCCGCTGCCGCCATCGCCGCCGTCCGGGCCGCCGAAGGGGATGTACTTCTCCCTGCGGAAGCTGCACATGCCCCGGCCGCCGTTGCCGGCGGCGACGTCAATGTGGACTCGATCCACGAACACGCCGCCACCTCACGGGATGCACCGCGCGGCGTCAGGCCGGTGTGCCGGAAACGACGTTCACCCGTCGGCCTTCGCGGTCGAACATCACGACGCCATCGGAGAGCGCGAAGAGGGTGTAGTCGGTGCCCATGCCGACGTTCGAGCCGGGATGAAACTTGGTGCCCACCTGGCGAACGAGGATGTTGCCGGCCTGCACCTGCTCGCCGGCGAACCTCTTCACACCCCGCCGCTGCGCGTTGGAGTCGCGACCATTGCGGCTCGAACCCTGACCCTTCTTGTGTGCCATGTCTTCAGTCCTTCGTCATCCGACCTTCGTCACCCGTCCATCATGTGGCCACGACCCGCACGGGGGCGACGACCCGGTGCCTAGACTCGGTGCCTAGACTCGGAGCCGAGATCCTACCATCCGCCGACCGGCGGGTGGAAACAGCACCCGGCCCCAGGCTCGACTTCCGATCCTGGCAGACCGAATCACAGCCCCACGGAATCGGTTTCGTAGCGGAAAACCCAGGTGTGGTCAATGCCCTCGTGGACCGCGGCGGCGGCGGCGTAGACGAGCGGGCCGCGCGGCCCGAGCAGGCCCTGCAGCAACTGCCCCCGGGTGTCGGGATTCTTCTCCGCATCGACCGCCACCTGCAGCATCGCGAAGGCCGCCCGGGCATCGGCTTGACTGATGCGTGTGGCCTCGAGCCCGCAGTCCTCCATCGCGGCCAGGCAGCGGGCCGCGGCGACGTCCTGGGCGAACCGCTCGATCCATCTCCCCTCGGCACCAAAGATGGCCCGCTCGCGGGCGACCCGCAGGTCGTGCGTGGGGGCCGACTCCAGTCCGCGCACGATCGTCGCCAGCGACACGAGCGGTCGCTGCCTGACATCCTCGGGCGTGAGCTTCATCGCCGCCAAGGCCTCGCGCCGTCGGGCATCGCGGTCGGGGGGCACATCGCCGCTGGCCGCGGCAAGCAGGTCCGAGAAGCCCTTGAGCCCGACGTCACCGCACAGATCGCGGAAGATTTTCCCCCGGTCCTCCCCCTTCGGCAGGGCGGCCAGTTTCGTCAGCACGGTCTCCAACGGGAGCAGGCTGCCCGCGGCATCGGCGCCCTCGGGGTCGAGCAGGTCGGGCCACGTGAGCCCAAGGTCCTGAATCGCATCGACGGGCAGCGAATTCGCCTCGACCGGGCGGCCGGCCGCCTCGATCAGCCGGCTCCCGATGACGATCCGCTCGAACATTCCGGCGTAGCCCACGCTCAGTTCGGTTCCCTCGCCGCGCCCGCCGCTCCGCGAGCGGTAGAAGTCGAGCCGCAGGCTCTCCAGGGCCTGCTCCATGTGGGCGGCCGGTGGGTCGGTGCCACGGATGTCGGCGTCGGCCCGGCGCCGCCAGTGCATCGCGTTGGTGAGGCCGCGGACGTAGATCGAGAAGAAATCGATACGCGGATCGACATCCTCCCAGATCGCGACGCCCCAGCGGGTCTCTCCGGGCGCCATGTCGGCGCCGGTCATGCTGGCGCTGTCGAAAAGCCGCTGGTCGGCCGGAACCTTCTCCTCGCGGCGGATCGCGGCGATCGCCGTCGGCACGAGCCGGTCGAGATAGGCTCGATACCTGGCGATGCCGTCGGCATCGATCACCGGATCGAGACTCTCGAGCACGAAATGCGGGACGAAGCGGACCGGCATCTCGAGCTTCTCGAAGGGCTGCTCCGGCGTGCCGTCGCCGCCGGCGACCGCACGCCGGGCACCGGCGTTGCGGACGCGATAGAGCAGGTACCAGATCTGCTTGCGGCGCATCTTCAATTCCGTCGTCGGCACGTCCACCTCCAGCAGGCGGGGCGACTTGAACGCGAACTCCAGGCACCAGACATCGGGAAGGTACGTGCGGTTCCGGGACTGTTCGACGAACGTGGTGTTGGCCGCCGCCCGCTGCGGCGTCCAGGCCTTGTCCTGCTGGCCGACGGTGACCTCGAGCAGGTCCCCACGAAGAATGAGGTCGTCCGCCGAGGCATCGGGGCGGATGACGGTGAGCACGCCGGGGGCGAGGGGCACGAACCCCTGCTGAGCCACGGCTGGCCGTTGCGATGCAAGCAGCCCCGTGACGACGAGGGCCAGGCAGGCCAGGACCGGTGCCGGTTTCCCTGGCAGCCGGACCGGTGATGTGCATCTCAGACGTGTCATGGAATGATCGCCATCCCGGGAAGCCTGACCGCCGGCCGCCCCAATCTCAATTGTAGGAACAGGCGGAACGGCGGGCGAAATTCAGTGAAAAACAGCCCCTACAAACTTCCTTGCTTACCCATCCACCCCAAGGCACAATCGTGATGGAACCGGTTGGAGACCCGAAAAGTGACCTTCTGCCGGGAATCCGTCCGAAGGACACTCCGGTGCCGGTCCGACCGGCTTGGTTGTTCATCGCCATTTCGTGGTGCGAACCCTCGATGCTTCGCCAAAATCCGCTTCAGCCGCCCCGACCGTTCGCTCCGATGCCCAAGCCGGCCCTCGGCCGGCTTGGCGTGCACGTGATCGGCCGGCCCGGCGGGAACGTCGGAGCATCGCATCCGTCGGCCGAGGATTTCGACGCCACGGGCATTCTCCGGGGCATCGACCCCTGTGAGCCGAGGTACTGGTGGATGCCGGAACTCTCCAGTTCCAATGCCGTCCCGGCGGAACCCGTGCAGGCCGGAAGGCTCTCGCAACCCTCCTGACCGGTCTCCCTGCGCTTGGGGTCGTCCTTGGGGATCGCCCTTGGGATCGCCCTTGGGATCGCCCTTGGGATCGCCCTTGGGGATCGAGGAGCCGGTCGGAGGCACGCGCAGGAGTCGGTGCACTTTGCCTGCACCGCAGGACGCACCATTCCACACGAGCTCATGCCGGCAAAGTCCGCCGGCGACGAGCATGCCTCCGACCGGCGGCCCCGTTCGGCAGGAGCTGCTCTCGGGGATGTCTCAGGCCACCCGCCGTGTCGGCTCGCGGGCATCGTGGGCGGCCCGGTCGACCTCCAACGCCAAGGCGGCGTAGTCCTCGGCTCCGTGAGAATCCGGTGCGTAGTCGAAGATCGACTGTCCGAAACTCGGAGCCTCCGCAAGCCGGATGTTGCGTCGGACGCGGGCGTTGAACAGACGGCCACCGGCCCAGGCACGATGCCCACCCGGTGCCGCCGCGAGAAATTCCCCCACGTCGCGGGCCACTTCCGTGGCCAGTTTCGTGCTCCCCTCGTACATGCAAAGCACGACTCCGAGCAGGCGCAGGGAGGGATTGACGCGGTCAGCCACCAGTTCGATGGTCTCGAGCAGTTTGCTGAGCCCGTGGAGGGCGAGGAAGTGCGGTTGCAGGGGCAGCAGCACCTCGCCCACCGCGGCCATCGCGTTGAGCGACAGCAGGCCGAGCGACGGCGGGCAATCGATCACCAGGGCGTCGAAAGCCTGCGGCTGCGTCGCGGCGCCCGAGCAGCGGGGATCGGCCGCCAGCCGGTCGCGGAGGATCGACTCCCGGCCGGCAACGCCCGCCAGGGCCAGCTCGGCCGCTGACAGATCGATGTGCGAGGGCACGAGGCTGAGGCGGTCGTCGATCGGCACCGTCGCCGCCTCGAGAGACTGCCCGCCGGCCAGCACGTCGAACGCAGAGACCGCGCCCGTCCCCGGCTGCACGCCGAGGTGCAACGTGGCATGGGCCTGGGGGTCGAGATCGATCAGGCAGACTCGCTTCCCGAGCCGCGACAGCGCCACGGCGAGATTGACCGATGTGGTGGTCTTGCCCACCCCGCCCTTCTGGTTCGCGACGGCGATCGAACGCATGGCCATGACTCTCCCGTGCCGTCCGCCGCCCACTCCGGGCGGCTGGCGGATCCGTTCGCAGGGGAGGATAGGGGCCGGGGGTGACGGGCCAAAGCCCGATTTGCCGCGGCAAACAGCGGTTCACGGCCCCGGCCGGGATTCCGGCGGCCCCGGGGCCGTGGCTCGTAAAACCAAACGCACCCACCGTTCGAGTCCGGAGCCGAACCGCCCCAAGTCCACGCGACCCGGCCGGCCGACGACCGTCATTGCCCCGAACCGGGCGTCGAACACGAGAACCGCCACCGGGGCAGCAGCCGGTTGGCGCGGGAAAAAGGCAAGCGCGGTCCCCCACTCCGGCGCCGGCCGCGGCCTGGCGCCCCCATCCATCGCGACGGGAGTCCAGACATACGAAGCGTCTTCGACGAGCGCATGCCGCAGATGCACGAGTCCCGGCGCACGGGAGACGTCCTGCCGCCCGATGGCCACCGGCCGGCGTGGACGCTCCCCCGACCCGAGTCGCCAGAGCTCGACGCGCTCGGCCCGGCTGATCGCCCGGGCGACGTCGGCCCCGAGAAAATCGAGGCAGCGCCTGGTCTGCCGCCACTGAAACCAAAACGCGAACCCGGCGAGGCAGAACCCGAGGAGGACGATCGCGGCGACGACCCGCCGCCCGCTGAAGGGACGGCTGGCGACGGGCTGGGAAACGGTCACGTTCGGACTCCGATGCCGGACTGCAGGGCCGGCTGGTCGCCGCCATGCCAGCGGTATGTATAATCCGCCGTCATCCGGTCGCCCACGTGGACGCCCGAAAAGGAACCCTCCAGCGTTCGCGAAATCGCCCTCCCATGGCCAACGCCTTCGACCCCTACCGCGAAGCCCTCGTCGTGGAAAACCAGACGATCTGGCCGGAATCCTGTGAAGACTGGTCCGCTACCGACAAAAACCGGGTGGCGGAGTTTCTCCACGCCCATCCCCAGGACGCTGCCGACCTCGACTACGTCCGCCAGCACACCGGATTCGCCCGCGTGATCACCGTCATGACCGCAGACCTCGACAGGGCGGGTGCCGGCTGACCGTGGCCACCATCCGCCTGCACCTGCCGTCAGAAGAGCCGCCCGGCCCCGATCAGGCGGCCTCGATGGCCCGCGAGAATCGCTCCTACGACATCGTGGTCGGCCCGGGAGTGATCGTCGGAATCGGCCCCGCCCTGAAGGCCGCTGCCGCCTCCCGTGCGCTGCTGATCGCCGATGCGGCGGTGCTGGAAACCCATGCCGCGCGGGTGGCCGAATCGCTGCGATCGGCCGGGATCACGACGGAATCGATCGCCGTGCCCTCGGGCGAAGCCGCGAAATCCCTCGACCAGGCAGGCCGGCTCTGGGATGCCTGTGCCCGTCTCGCCATAGACCGACAGACCCACGTGGTGGCGGTCGGGGGGGGCGTGGTCGGGGATCTGGCCGGATTCGTCGCCGCGACGTTCGCCCGCGGCCTCCCGGTGTGGCAGGTTCCCACGACCGTCATCGCCCAGGTCGACAGCGGAATCGGCGGAAAAACCGGGATCAACCTCGACGCCGGCAAGAATCTGGTCGGTGCCTTCTGGCAGCCGCGGGGGGTGTTCGCCGACATCGACGTGCTGGCAACGCTCCCGGACCGGGAGTTCGCCAGCGGATTCGCCGAGGTGGTGAAGTATGGAATGATTCTCGACGCCGGTTTCTTCGAATGGCTGGAGGAAAATGCCTCCCGAATCATGGCCCGGGAACCATCCCCGTTGACCGCGGCGGTGGAACGCTCCGCCGCCCTCAAGGCGCTGGTGGTCGAGCGCGACGAACGCGAGACGACCGGACTTCGGGTGGCCCTCAATTACGGCCACACCTTCGCCCACGCGATCGAGACGGTTTTCGGCTACGGCGCTCTGCTCCACGGCGAAGCGGTCGCCATCGGCATGGCGCGGGCCGCCCGGCTGGCCGCCATGCTCGGTCGGTTGCCGGAGGCCGTCGTTGACCGCCAGGACAGGCTCCTCACTCTGCTGTCGCTGCCGACAGCGTTGTCGGCCGGGATCAACCCGACGGCGGAAAAACCGGCAGCGGACGCCCTGATCGACGTGATGCGCCGGGACAAAAAATCCCTCGCTGGCAGGCTGCGATTCGTGCTGCCAGATCGAATCGGCCACGTCGAACTCGTCGACGGCATTCCCGAGACCTTGGTCCGCCGGGCACTCGGCGACTGACCCCTGCCCCCGGCCCGCCCGGGGTGGGGCGAATCGCTCCACACCGGCCCCTGGCGACCAGCGGCTGGGGCGATTCGCTCCACACCGGCCCCTGGCGACCAGCGGCTGGGGCGATTCGCTCCAGCCGTCACCCCACCGCAATCGACCTGCCACCGGGGGGCAAGAAGAGGGAAATCGGCCAATTTACGCCGTTTTGCAGGTCCCGCTTCGAACGCTCACACCCGTCGGGATGCATTGGCACAGCGATTGCATTGTTCCCTCCTGTCGATCGACCGCACGCATCCGGTGATGCGTCAGGCGGAATCGGTGATGACGGTTCCTCAATTCGGAGTCATGCCATGAATACAAGTCAATCTGCTGCTTCAGCGACGTCGCTGACCCGGATGGACGTGCTGCTGTGCGTTCTGCCGGTTGCCCTGTTCATCTCGATCATCTCGCTCGTCTGACACGAATGGTCGCCGGATACCTCCGGCAGCATTGGAATCCCGCCCTCCTCCCCCACCTTGGATGCACGATCATGAAGACGGCTGAATCTCGTAATCTCGAACAGGTTGCTTCGTCCCTCCGCGCCGCCGGGATCAACGAGATCGTGATCGTCGACTCGTCTCTCGACCGGTACGAGGATTTCGTCCTCGCGGCACAGGCGGGAGAGACCGGTCTGCACTTCTGCGTCGATGGCCGGTCGGCGATCCGCCTCTCGCGACGCTTTCGCGCCGATGTCTGGCTGGTGAGCTCGGAACTGTCCGACATGGCGGGATTCGATCTGCTCTCGATGCTCGCGCCGCACGTCATGCAGGGGAGTGTCGATCCGCTCCTCGAGGGCTCGGCCATCTCGCTCGATCGGCTCGGTGATGCGATGCGGACGGGGATCTTCGTGGTCTCCGACTCGTATTCGGTAGAGGAGGAGCAGCAGGCACTGGCCACGGGCGTGGCCGGTTACCTCGTCCGGCCGGTCACGATCGATCTGATCCGCAACGCCCGTACGCCGCACGCCCGGACGGCCACCGAATCCACGAACGCTTCCTGACCACGACACCGAACATCGCCCCCTGCCGACCGGGCATCCCTGATCGCACGACCTCCTGAAACCCTGCCGACAGTCCGCTGCGTTTCCCCCTCATCGAGAGCAAAACCATGGCTTCCAGCAACATGTCGGCACGGTCCATTCGCAGCGTGATCGTCGTCGACCCGTCGTTCAATTCCTACCGGGAACTGGCGGCGGAAGCTCGCCAGGGCAGGATCGACTTGCACCTGCGGTCGAGTGGTTCCGCGGCACTTGCGTTGGCTGGGAAAGTCAAGCCCGACGCATGGATCGTCGCCGCCGACCTCGATGACATGTCGGGGAGTGACTTCGTCGAACTGCTTCGTGGCCAGAGCGGAATCACCGGTCCGGTGTGTTTCACGACCGCGGCGGACGTCATGCAGGCCGCTCTCGGCAACGACGTACAGGCCGTCCAGGCGTCGATCGGGTGTGACGAACTGGAGCGTCTGATCGCAGACACCGCGATCGCGCCCCGGACCAAGGGGCAGATGCTGGCGAAGTTCCTCGCCCTGCCGGTGGCAGGCATCGGCCTCGCCACGTCGCTGCTGATCATCGCCCTGCAGGCCGGCTGAACCCGCTCACCAGCGGGCGTCGATCGCGGCGCCGCCCAGATCGGCGGCAGGCAGTGGCACGATCCGGACGTCGACCCCGGCGAGTCGCAACTCGGTTGAACTGACGGCCCGGGCGCTGGCCCAGGCCATGTACCAACCGAGAAACACCTGCGACGGATAATGGGCGTCGTCGGTCATCCGCGAGAAGCCCACGAAGGTCGAGCAGACGTAGAGCGCGCCCTTCGCCAGCGGGCTCTCGACCATGTCCGCCGCCGCCAGAAACGGGATCGCACCGACGAAGGCGTGGCCGCTGACGCCATTGTTGTCGTTGAGCAGGTGCCACTGGCTGCCGGCGGAGCCCTCGCCGGGACGTGAAGCGCCGGTCACCCATTGCATCACGTACAGCGGCGGTGCGCCCACGACGAACATCCGCAGCGATCGTGAGCCCCACTCGCCGACGGAATCACCCGCCGGGTTCCCCTCGAAGACCAGGCCCGTGGCGGCGGCAACGCCGAAGATCGGCAGGACGTAACGGCCTTCGCCGATGTCCTTGCAGCCGGAGAAGAACGTCCCCAGGCCGGTCGGCTCGACGCCGCGCTGCCAGGCATTCTGCATCGTGGTGTCGAACCCGGTGTTCGCCATCAAGGCACCGGCCCCGAAGGCCGCCGTCAGACAGACGAGGCTTTCACAGGAATAGAAGGCGCGGTAGTCGCCGGCGATCCTGTACCCGGCCCGGGAGAGCCGGGGAAACCGGCTGCCCGCCCACGGCGGTGCATCGCCTGCGGAAGGAACGACGAGCAGGTGCCGATCGATCGGGGGCAGGGGCTCGACGACCGTCGAGGCGGACCAGATGGTGACGGGCTCCGACTCCCAGGCGGCGGCGAGAACGCCCCCTTCCGGACCTGGAGACGTGGTGTCGCCGAACGTCTGCCGCTCCTCGATCGATTCGACCCACGCCCCGCTGGCAACCGGAAGAAACCGCACCACCACCCGCTGTCGAGATGGCGGCCAGGCCGGCGCGGTCTGCGCTGCGGGCTCGATCCAGGCCGACTCGATCAGGCCGGCCGCCGGCGGCGAACGAAGAAAGTCGGGAGGCACGGCGCGGGCCACCGGCAGATCCGCGGCCACGCCGGCGACCGCGGCCCGCCACAGGGCGGTTCCGTCGGCCCCTGCCAGGAAGGAGCGCCGCGATTCCGTCGCCGCCTGCGCACCCGTCTCACCGGCAGATGGCTCAGCGGCGCTCGGCACGGCCGTGATCGCGCAGCACACGAGCGATGCCGCGGCCACGACGGCCGGCCACCGCGACCGTCGCTGCTCGCGGTCGGGCACCCGGAGCCGGGAGTTTCGCATGCTGTCGCGCATGCCGGACTTGTCCCAGAGGGGCCATGTCGTGGCAAGGCCGGTTTCACGGCCCGGAAACCGGTTCCGCGGCTGCGCCGGCCCCGATGAACACCTCGACCTGTTGGCCCACGAACAAGGCCGGCCGACCGCCCGGATCGAACTCGTAGATCACCTGCAGCACGCGGGTGTCGACCCGTTCGGTGGTGTCGCCCGTGAGCGACTTCTTGGGCACGACGAACGGCTCGACGCGGACGAATTCCAGCCGATACCGCTCCTGCAGGTTGCCGCGGGGAACGGCCGTGGCGGCCGCGCTGGCCATGAACCGCGGGATGTCGTACTCGTCGATGTCGACCCGCACATGGAGCCGCTCGATGTCGCCAAGGATCACGAGCGGCTGGTTCGCCGGTGTGCCGACGAACTCACCGGGCCGCACGTTGACCTGCAGCACCTTCCCCGCCACGAGGGCCCGGACAACGAGCCGGTCGAGGTCGATCTCGATCTTCGTCGCCTCCGCCTCCGCCTGCTTGACCTGGGCCCGCGATACGTCGCGGTCATACTGCCACGACCCCGCCTCCAGCAGGTCGAGATCCGCCCGGGACTTGCCCACCCCGGCCTCGGCGTAGGCCACGGCCTGGCGCTTGACGACGAGATCCTCCGCGGTGGTCACCCGCTGTGCAAACGTCTCCTGGGCCCGCCTGAGCGCGTCCTGTTCGCGGGCGAGCAGGGCCTCGGCCTCGCGAAGCAGGGCCGCCTGCACCGGGATCTTCTCCGGCCTCGGCTCGGCCTCCAGCCGCACGACCTCGCTCTTCGCCCGATCGACCGCCGCCTTTCGCACCGCGAGATCGGCCCGCAGCGCCCGGTCGTCGAGGCGAAACAAGGGCGTTCCCGGCCGCACGTCGTCTCCAACCTTGACCATCACCTCCACGACCACGCCGGGCGTCGCCGAGCCGACGGCGATGTTCTCGGTCTGGGCCTCGACGATGCCCGACGCGGCGATGGCATCGGCGAAGGGGTTGACCGCCGGCGCCACGGGGGGCGCCGGGTCGCTCGTCCGCGGGCGGGTCTGCCAGACGAACCGGGCCGCGAACGCGAGCAGGCCGAGGGCGAGGAGCGGCAGGGCCCACTGCGTGAGCACGTCGCCGAGCGTGCGCCGCCTGTCGAGCCGCCGCTGCGGCGCGGGCCGATCGGTCACGGGCTCGTATGAGGATGCCGCCATGGCGGCATCGTACCCGATCCATCCGCGCCGTGCGGCCCCGCCGCGACCGTCTCGATCCGGCCGTCCTCCATCGATGCGATTCGGTCGGCGAAGGAATAGATCCGCGAATCGTGCGTGACCACGATCACGGCCCGGTTCGGCTGCACCGCCAGCCGCGCGATCAGTTCCATGGTGATCCTGCCGTTCTCGGCATCGAGGGCGCTGGTCGGCTCGTCGCAGACGAGCAGGCGCGGCTCGTGCACGAGCGCCCGGGCGATCGCCACGCGCTGCTGCTGGCCGCCGGAGAGTTCGCTGGGCAGGCTGGCCAGCCGGTCGCCGAGACCGAGCACCTCGAGCACGTCGGCCGCCTTCTCCACCGCGTCCCGCCGCCGC
Source organism: Planctomycetia bacterium (assembly GCA_014192425.1). Lineage (NCBI taxonomy): Bacteria > Pseudomonadati > Planctomycetota > Planctomycetia > Planctomycetia bacterium. Next base: position 26,035 of record BJHK01000012.1, read on the forward strand.
CAGCCCGCGATCAGCAGCGGCACCGCCGCGTTCTCGGCAGCGGTCAGGGCCGGGAGCAGGTTGTAGGCCTGGAACACGAAGCCGACGTTCTCCCGGCGGAAGCGGATCTTGGCGCCGTTGCGCATGCCGCCGAGGTCGTGGCCGAGCACGACCACCGCGCCGGCGCTGGGCGCCAGCGTCCCGGCGATGATCGACACCAGCGTCGTCTTGCCGCAGCCGCTGGGGCCGACGAGGAGCAGCAGTTCGCCGTACGGGACGTCGAGGTCGACGCCGCGCAGCGCCCGGGTCACGGCGCCGCCGTTGCCGAATTCCCTGGTCACGCCCCGGACCCGGATCGCCATGTCCGTGCCGGCCTGCTTCCCGTCCGTCGCCGTCGTCGCCATCATCCCTCCGGAGGCTCGCTCAGCCGCGGAACACGATCGCCGGATCGATCACAAGCACCTTGCGGATCGAGAGCAGGCTGGCGAGGAGCACGATGACGAACACCGCCACGGCGGTGACCGCCGGCACCTGCCAGGGCATGAAGAACGCGAGCCTCGAGGCCCCCTGCACGAAGCGGCCGAAGACCGCCGCCAGACCGACACCGACGCCGTAGCCGATCAGCCCCACCTGCAGCGCCTGGGCCAGCACCATGCCGAGGATCGTCCAGTTGCCTGTGCCCATCGCCTTCAGGGCCCCGAACTGGCGGATGTTCTCCACCGTGAACAGGTAGAACGTCTGCCCGGCGATGGCCGTCCCCACGAGGAAGCCCAGAAACACGGTGATCGCGAAGTTCACCGGGATGCCCGTCTTGGCGAGGTAGTAGCGGATCGTCTTCTCGAAAAACTGCTCGCGCGTCAGGGCCTGAAGCCCGGTGCGGTCGGCGATCCGCCGGCAGACCTCCGCGACCGGCACGCCCGCCTCGGCGTCGGCGAGCACGAAGGACAGCACCTTGCGCTCCGGGGGAGCGAAGGTGATGGCCTGACTGTACCGCGTGTAGACGATCGGGAAGCTGGTGAAGCTCCGGCTCGCCTTCGTCAGCCCGACCAGCACCGCCCGGCGGTCGTTCATCTCGAACACCCGACCGAGCCGGTAGGGCTGCCCCGGCCAGGTCCGCCGGTAGCCGGCGTCGTCCATGATCACGGCGTCGGGCTTGCGCAGGTCGGCGATCGAGCCCATGAAGATGCCGGCCGGGGCGCCGATGAGCGTCGCGTCGTCGAGCCCGAGCAGCATGATCTGCTCGAAGCTTCCCTCCTCGAGCCGGGCCCGGGCCATGCCCTTGTAGAACCGCACCGCCCAGGCGACGCCCGGCACGCTCTTGACGCGAAACAGTTCCGTGTCGGCCAGCGGCTTGATGTCGTCCACGTACTGCACCTGGCGATCCATGACCCAGATGGCGGGGCCCTGCACGTCGCGAATCTGGCTCACGGTCAGCGACATCAGCCCGCAGAAGATCGACGACTGCTGGGCGATGAGCAGGGCCGCGAAGACCACGCCGAACACAATGCCCAGGTACTTCACCCGGTTGCCGATCAGCATCTTCCACGCGATCCAGAGCATGGAGGGCAGTCTACACGCCCGCGGGCGATCCCCCCTCGCGGCCCGGCTCCGCGGCGGGGTCGCGGTGCGGAGACCGGCCCGGGCACGGCCTCTGCTATTCTGTGGTCCCCCCGGGACATGAGCCGCCGTGCAGGAGCAGATCGACACCGCCGCCGCACCTCTCCCCGTCGACGCCCGCATCGCCGAGGTGCTCGGCCGCTGGTGGGGCTTCGACCGGCTCCGGCCCCTGCAGGCCGAGGCGATCGCGGCGGCCCTCGCCGGCCGCGACTCGCTCGTCGTCATGCCGACGGGAGGGGGCAAGAGCCTCTGCTACCAGCTGCCGCCGCTGGTCGGGGAGACGACCGACGTCGTGGTCTCGCCGCTCGTCGCCCTGATGAAGGACCAGGTCGATGCGCTGGAGGCGATCGGCTACCCTGCCGCGGCGATCCACGGGGGCATGTCGCAGGACGAGCGGGCGGCCGTCCGCGACCGTCTCGCCGCCGGCGACCTGCGGCTCCTGTTCACCGCCCCGGAACGGCTCGTGAACACGGGGCTGCTCGACCTCCTCGCCCGCGTCGGCGTCAGGCGGTTCGCGATCGACGAGGCCCACTGCATCAGCCAGTGGGGGCATGACTTCCGCCCCGAGTACCGGCAGCTCGCCCTGCTGCGCGAGCGGTTTCCCGCCGCCAGCATCCATGCCTTCACGGCCACGGCCACGCCGCGGGTGCGCGACGACATCCTGCGGCAGTTGAACCTGCGCGATCCGGCCGTCCTCGTCGGCACGTTCGACCGGCCGAACCTCGTCTACCGGGTCGTGCCCCGGGCCGATCGCGTTTCCCAGGTGCTGCGCATCCTCGGCCGCCACCAGGGGGAGGCCTCGATCGTCTACTGCATCTCGCGGAAGGAGACGGAGCGGATCGCGGCCCGGCTCGCCGCCGAGGGAATCCTCGCCCGCCCGTACCACGCCGGCCTCGACGCCCGGGAACGCCATGCCACGCAGGAGGCGTTTTCGGCGGAGACGATCGACGTCGTGGTGGCGACCGTGGCTTTTGGCATGGGGATCGACCGCTCCGACGTCCGCCTCGTCCTCCACACCTCGCTTCCCAAGAGTGTCGAAGCCTACCAGCAGGAGACGGGGCGGGCGGGCCGCGACGGACTGGCCGCCGAGTGCGTCCTCCTCTACTCCTCGGCCGACGTCTTCAGCTGGGAATCGCTCGTCCGCAAGAGCGCCGCCGAGTCGGACCTCGACGCCGCCGAGCAGGAGCGGCACATCGCCGCGCAGATCGAGCACCTGCATGCCATGCGCCGCTACGCCCAGGCGGCCCGCTGCCGGCATGCCGCCCTCTCGGAGTACTTCGGCCAGGCCTACGCCCCATCCGCGTGCGGCGCCTGCGATGTCTGCCTCGGGGAGACGGGGAGCCTCGCCGATGCCACGGTGACGGCCCAGAAGATCCTCTCCTGCGTGGCCCGGGTTGGCGAGCGGTTCGGCGTCCGGCACGTCTGCGAGGTGCTGCGCGGGGCCAGGACCGATGGCATCCTCCGGCATGGGCACGACCGGCTCTCGACGTTCGGCCTGCTCGCCGCGCTCGAGCAGCGGACGGCGGAGAATCTGGTCCACCAACTGCTCGACCAGGAACTGCTCTCGCGGAGTCCCGGCGACCGTCCGGTCGTGATGCTCAACGCGAAGTCATGGGAGGTGCTGCGCGGCAGCCGCGAGGTCGTGCTCCTCGAACCGCAGGCCGGCAAGGCGCGGACGACGAAGGTCGAGGCCGACGACTGGGAGGGCGTCGACCGCGACGTCTTCGAACGGCTGCGGCGCTGGCGCCGCCGTGTTGCCGAGGCCCGGGGGAAGCCGGCATGGACGATCCTCGACGACAAGGCGCTGCGGGCGATCGCCCACGACAAGCCGGCCTCCCCCGCCGCCCTGCTCCGCTGCAAGGGGATCGGCGAGAAGCGGCTCGCCGACTTCGGCGCCGCGATCCTCGACCTCGTCGCCGGGACCGAGCCCCGGGAGTAATGCGGTTTGGTCTCGATCCTCGTGCCTGGGTCGGCCGAGGTCGGCCGGCGTGGCGAGCGTGAGCGACTCGGCCTCGAGGGAACTGCGGACCGCCTGCAGTTCGTCGGCCCACACGGCATCCCCGCCGCGGCGGGCGGCCGCCGCCGCGATCCATGCGGCGGCCGCGGCGTCGTGCACCCTGTTCCACTCCCGGCCGCGCGATGCCAAAATCTGCGTGGCCGGCCGCCCATCAGCCCTCGCCAAGGTATGCGTCGCGAACGCGCCGGTCGGCGGCGAGTTCGGCGCCGCTGCCCGTGAGCGTGACGCGGCCGGTCTCCAGCACCCAGCCCCGAGACGCGATCTTGAGCGCGGCCCGGGCGTTCTGCTCGACGAGGATGACGGCGATCCCGCGGGCCGCGAGGGCCGCGATGACCTCGAAGACCTTGGCCACGATCAAGGGCGCCAGTCCCAGCGACGGCTCGTCGAGAAGCAGGAGCCGCGGCCGGCCGACGAGCGCCCGGGCGATCGCCAGCATCTGCTGCTCGCCCCCCGAGAGCGTGCCGCCGAGCTGTCCCATGCGTTCGGCGAGCAGCGGAAACAGCCCGCAGGCCTCCTCCAGGTCGCGAGACAACTGGCCGCGGTCGTCGCGCGTGAAGCCGCCGAGTTCGAGGTTCTCGCGGACCGTCAGTCGGGGGAAGATCCGGCGGCCCTCGGGAACCTGGCTGACCCCGAGCCGCACGATCTCGTGAGGCGCGAGGCCGGCGAGCGGCCGGCCCGCGAACTCGATCGTCCCGCGCCGCGCCGGCACGATCCCCGAGATCGCCATCAGGAGCGTCGATTTGCCGGCGCCGTTGGCGCCGATGATCGACACCAGCTCCCCCGGCTCGACGTCGAGCGACACGCCGTCGAGCGCCCGGATCGGCCCGTACCCCGCCTCGAGATCGGTCACGCAGAGCAGCGGCATCGCCCCTCACCCCTCTCCGCCCAGGTAGGCCTCGATCACCTTCTCGTCGCGCCGCACCTCGGCGGGCGTTCCCTCGGCGATCTTCACGCCGTGGTCGAGGACGGCGACCCGGTTGCTGACCCGCATCACCACGTTCATGTGATGCTCGATGAGCAGGACCGTCACGCCCCGGTCGCGGATCCGTTCCACGAGGCCGGCGAGTTCGGCCGTCTCGGCCGGGTTCATGCCCGCCGCCGGCTCGTCGAGCAGCAGCAGTTCCGCCCCCGTGGCCAACGCCCGGGCGATCTCCAGCCGGCGCTGGTCGCCATACGGGAGCTGGCCGGCGATCCGGTTGGCGGACGACTCCAGGCCGACGAACGCCAGTTCCTCGAAGGCCCGGCTGCGGGCCGCCGCCTCCGCGCGGCGCTGTGCCGGGGTGCGGAACAGCATCCCGAGGATCCCGCCGGCGATCGACCGATCGAGGCCGACGAGCACGTTCTCGAGCACCGTCATGTTGCCGAACAGGCGGATGTTCTGGAACGTCCGGGAGATGCCGCCGCGGGCGACGACGTCCGGGGCGCGGCGGCCGCGCCGCCAGACGGCGAGCGTCCCGGCCACGCCGAGCAGGCCGCCGCACACGAGCCCGAGCAGGCCGCGGATCCGGACCCGCTGCTTGCCGGCGGCCAGCCTGTCGAGCACCTCGTCGCGCACGACCGGCATGCCCCCCGGCGGACCGGCCGGCGGCCGCTGGATGTCGGTCGGGTCGGGCACGTTGCCGGGGCCGGCCCGCCGGGCGGTCACCGCCGCCTGCAGGTCGTTGCGAAGTGCCTGGGCGGTGGCGAAGTCCCGCCGGATGGCCAGCACGTCCGCCCCGTCGGCGCTCACGACCCGCCACTTCCCCGCCATCTGGTCGATGGCCAACTCGGCGCGGAAATAGCCCCGGAAGCGGGACGCCGCGCCGGCGAGCGTGAATGGCTCCCCACTGATCATGGCGCGCTTCACCACCGCCAGCCAGAGTCGATCGACGTCGATCGCCGCGGCGGCGAACAACAGCCCGGTGAGCAGGCCGATGCCGGCGGCCGAGGCCAGCGTGCCCGCCGTCAGCGATCGCTCCAGCCGCCGCCCCCGGAATCGGACCGTCCCGCTCGCCGGCGGATAGATGCCGCTGATGCAGTTGAAGGCCGTGGTCTTGCCGGCGCCGTTGGGGCCGATGACCGAGACGACGCTGCCGGCCGGCACGTCGAGGTCGAGGTCGGACACCGCCACCAGTCCGCCGAAGCGGACCGTGACCCGATCGACGTCGAGGAGCGGCTGGGCCGCGGCCCCGGCGGTCGTTGACGTGGCGCTGTCTCGGCTCATGCCCCGTGCCCTCCGTGCAGTTCGGCCGCCAGCCGCCGCGAGGGGACGATCCCCGCCGGCCGGAACCGCATCACGAGCACGAGGGCCACGCCGAATATGGCCAGCCGCCAGCCGCTGAACGACAGCAGGCTCGACCCGGAGGGGTTGATGCCGCTCTGCTGGATCATGGCGTCGGCCCACGGTGCGACCACCGTGTCGAAGCCGACGAGCAGGGCGACGCCGAGCAGCGTGCCGGGGATGCTTCCCAGCCCGCCAAGGATCACGGCGCAGAGCACCATGATGGAGCGGTTGAAGTCGTAGGCGTTGGGGTCGGCGGTCGTGGACAGGCTGGCCGCGTACAGGCAGCCTGCCAGCCCGGCCACCGCGGCCGACATGGCGAACGCCGAGAGCTTGACCCGGGTCGGGGAGATCCCCATCGCCGCCGCGGCGAGCTCGTTCTCGCGCACCGCGACCCACGCCCTGCCGAGCCGCGAGTGTTCCAGCCGGCGCATGGCGATGACCACGGCGGCCAGCGCGAGCAGGCTGAGGTAGTAGAACCAGCGCGGATCGACGGCGAAGGCGAGGCCGAGGTCCTGTCCGGCGATCCGCACGCCCGCCCCGGGGGGCGGCACCGGATTGAGCCCCTTCATGCCCCCGCTGATGTGCTCCAGGTTGCGGAGCGTGACCTTCACCACCTCGCCGAAACCGAGGGTCACGATCGCCAGGTAGTCGCCGCGCAGCCGCAGCGTCGGTGCCCCGAGGGCCAGGCCGACAAGCGCCGCGGCGACGACGCTGGCAGTCGCCGCGACCACGAACGGGAGCTGAAACGGGAACATCGGCACCGTGAGGATGGCGTGGCAGTAGGCGCCGATGCAAAAGAAGGCCGCTATCCCCAGGTGGACGAGCCCCGTGTAGCCCACCATGACGTTCAGGCCGAGGGCGAGGATGCAGTAGATGAAGAGCGTCGTCACCTGGCCGCCCAGGGCGCCGCCGAGCGCGGGCACGACGAGCGGCGCCGCCGCCAGGACCACCAGGGCCACGAGGTCCCAGCGCTCGCGCAGCAGGGCCGCGAGCCGTCCCCGCAGGGGAGCCGCCCCGACCACATCGCCTTCGTCCTGCGCCCGCTCCGTCATCTGCACCTCGTCCTTGGCCGGCTCGCCCGCCCCGCCGCTCAGACCTTCTCGCGCGTCCGGCTGCCGAGCAGCCCCTCGGGCCGGAACACGAGGATCACGATCAGGATCGCGAACACGACCGCCCCCGTCCAGCGTTCCCCCACGTAGGCGCTCGACAGCGCACGCACGAGGCCGATGACGAGGCCGCCGACCACGGCGCCCGGGATGCTGCCGATGCCCCCGAGCACCGCCGCCGTGAAGGCGAAGAGCCCGTTCTGGAAGCCCATCTGGAAGCCGATGGTGTTGATGTACAGGCCGTAGATGACGCTGGCGGCCCCGCCAAGGAAGCCGCCGATGAAGAACGTCGCCGCGATCACGCGGTCGACGTCGATGCCGACGAGGGCCGCGGCGGTCGGGTCCTGGGCCACGGCCCGCATCGCCTTCCCGAGCCGCGTCGACTTCACGACCGCCGACAGGACGACCATCAGCGGCACCACGATCAGGAGCACGAGCAGGTCCTTGGCGCTGAACTGCAGCCCGTCGCTGCCGAGCAGGTTGGCGGCCGGGAGGAGTTCGGGAAACGAGCGGTCGGCCGGCCCGAGCCAGAACAGGGCGACGTTCATGAAGATGAACGACACGCCGATCGCCGACACCAGCGGGGCGAGTTTCGGCGCCTTCCGCAGCGGCTTGTAGACGATCCGGTCAACGGCCACGTTGAGCCCGCCGCAAAACAGTCCGCAGACGACGACCAGCAGGGCGATCCCCAGCCAGGTCATCGTCGGCCCGGCCGCCGTCAGGGCGAGGCCGGTGACCAGCGACAGGGCCAGGCAGGCGCCGAGCGTGATCAGGTCGCCGTGGGCGAAGTTGATCAGGCCGATGATGCCGTAGACCATCGTGTAGCCGAGCGCCACGAGGGCGATCAGCGACCCGTTGGTCAGTCCGATCAGGCATTGCTGGAGGAGGAATTCGACGGACACGGGTGCGGTCTCAGGGGCTGGCGGGCACATCGGGCACGGCGGCGTCGAGGATCTCCTCGAACGCGAACCGGCCATCCTTGACGCCGCTCACGGTCAGGATCCGCATGCTGGTGTCGCCGTTCTCGTCGAAGCTCCAGCGGCCGAGGGCGCCGTCGAAGTCGCGGATCGCCAGCGCGGCCGAGGCGATCGCCCGCCGATCCTTGACGCCGGCGTCGCGGATCGCCCGCAGCGCCACGCAGGCCGCCTCGTAGCCGTAGACGGCGTACGCCTCGGGGAGCTCGCCGTGGGCCGCCCGGTAGCGGGCCACGAACTCGCTCCCCTTGCCGGTCAGCTTCTCGGGCGGCAGGCCGCCGAAGGTCACGAAGCACCGCCCCTCGAGGTTCGCCGCGCCGGCGGCGTCGATGAACGCCTGCTCGCGGCAGCCGTCGGGCACCATCAACAGCGCCTGGATGCCGGCGCTGGCCATGTCCTTCGCCAGCTGTCCCCCCTTGCTCTGCGTCGTGCCGCCGAAGTAGACGAGGTCGGGCTTGGCGGCCTTGATGCTCGCCATCAGTGACTTGAACTCCTGCGCCTTGGCATCGATCGAGTCATGGCCGAGGACCTGGATGCCGATCTCGCGGCAGCGCTCGTCGAACAGGTCGGCGATCCCCTTCCCGTAGACCTCGTTGTCGTCGAGGATGGAGACGGTCTTCACGCCCCGACGCTTCGCCCAGTCGGCCGACAGCGGCCCCTGCAGGTCGTCGGCCGGCACCACGCGGACGTAGTTGAGCCGGCCGGTCGGCCGGTAGATGTCCGGCTCGCCCGGGCCGCCGAGCCCGGGCTTCGTCAGGCCCACCGCCGTGTTCGCCGGCGAGATCATCAGCAGGTCGCCGAGGTTCAGGATCGGCATCGAGACCTTGGCCGCCCCGGAGTTGAAGGTGCCGATGTAGGCGACCACGTCCGGATCCTGCATCGCCCGGCGGGCGTTGGCCGCCTCGGCCTCGCTCGTCCACTGGCCCGCGGCGGCCGTCGAATCGTCAAGGTCGAGGTACTCGACCGTGAACGGCCCCACCCGGTGCCCTGCCTCTTCGAACGCCATGCGGATGCCGCGCACGATCGTGTCGGACTGCTGCTTGGCCGACCCGGTCCGCGGCAGGCTGGAAACGATCTTCACGACCGTCGGATCGGCCGGCCGACAGCCGCCGGACAGGCAGACGAGCACGGCTCCGACCAGCACGACCCGGGATATCATGAAGAGAATGTAGGCGCCGGCGCGCGCGGGCGTCAAACCGCCCCGTGCGCCACCAACCGCCAGGCACGATGGGGCCGCCCGTCCCGAAAATCCTCGGGAACCGTCCGCCGCGTGATCTCGCGGACCGTGTAGGCCGCGGCCAGTCGCGGCTCGTCGAGATGGAAGCGGCGAAAGTTCGTCGAGAAGTAGACGACGCCGCCGGGGGCAAGGTTCCTCGCCACGAGCTCGAGCAGGTCGGCGTGATCCCGCTCCACGTCCCACGGCGCCTCGCTCCGCGCCGACCGGGAGAACGTGGGGGGATCGCAGACGACGAGGTCGAACGGCGGCTCGCCACGCCGCGCCCGGTGCTCGAGGAACGCCCGGGCCTCGTCGCGCACGATGCGGTGCCGGCCCGCGTCGCGGAAGCCGTTGCGCGCCAGGTTGGTGCGAGTCCAGTCGAGGTACGTGTTGGAGAGATCCACGCTCGTCGTCGTCGCCGCCCCCCCGGCGGCCGCATGCACCGAGAAGCTTCCCGTGTAGCAGAACAGGTTGAGAAACCGCTTGCCGGCGGCCTCGTCCCGCACCAGCCCGCGGGTGACGCGATGGTCGAGGAACAGGCCGGTGTCGAGGTAGTCGGAGAGGTTGCACTCGAACGCCAGGCCCCCCTCGTGGACCTCGACCAGCGCCCGACGGTCGTCGACCTTGCCATACTGCCCGCCGTCCCGCTGTCGGCGCCGGGCCTTGAGGAACGCCCGGGCGGGGGGCACGCCCAGTTCGGCCGCCGCGGCCTCCACCATCCGGTCGAGCCAGACCTCGTGCTCGATCTCGGTGCGGTCGTGCGGCCGGTCGTACTCGGCGACGTGCAGCCAGCCGGCATACCAGTCGATGACCAGCGGAATCTCGGGGATGTCGCGGTCGTAGACGCGGAAGGCGTCGATCCCCTGCCGCCGGGCCCACTTGGAGAGGTGGCGGAACCGCTTGGCGAGCCGGCGCCGGAGGTCGCCCAGTTGGTCGTCGACGGGTCTCGATCCGCTCCTGGGGCGTGGGGTGCGCGCCGGCCCGGGCGGTATGAGTTGGCTCGCTGTGTCTCTCGCTGCGCTCGATCCAGCACGCTCGCCATCCTCACACCGACCCGGGCCTTCGGGGGTTGGTGCGCCAGCAGGAGCGGATGACGCGCCGTCAGGATGGGGGTGAGTTTCGCTACCGCTCGCTGCGCTCGATCCAGCACGCTCGCCATCCTCA